>DKBI01000135.1 GCA_002451175.1 Betaproteobacteria bacterium UBA6904 | reverse complement strand
GCCCGCCGAGCGGCGCAGCCGGTTCGCCGAGCAGCGCGTCGGCCGCCGCCGATCGGAACGCGCGCTCCGCGCTGCGCCCGGCCCGGTGCTCCTGGATCCGGTTGAAGACGAACACGGCGACGACGACGACCGCGCCGATGACGAGCAAGGCGAGCTGCAGATCGGTCATGTCGCCGTTTCGCCGCCTCGCGGTTGGCCCGTCAGGCGGCGAGCTCCTCGCGCAGGCGCAGCGCCTCGTCGATGTCCACCGCGACGACGCGCGACACCCCCGCCTCGGGCATCGTCACGCCGATGAGCTGCGAGGCCAGCTCCATCGTGATCTTGTTGTGCGTGATGAACAGGAACTGGGTCTGCGACGCCATCTTGCGCACCAGCTCGCAGAAGCGCCCGGTATTCGAATCGTCGAGCGGCGCGTCGACCTCNNTCGAGGATTTCCTCCCCCGTCATGAGCAGCTTCGCCTCGCCGCCACCGAACAGCGCCGGGAAGAGACTGCCGAAATGGCCGTTGACCGTTTCGAACGTCTCGCGCAGCAGCTCGCGGGTTTCGCGGTCGATGCGGCGGATGGCGTCCTCCAGCGTGGTCACCGCCTCGTCCAGGTCCGCGGACTGCGCGTCGAGAAAATTCTTGCGCTCGGTCGACGTCTTCAGTTCGTCGAGTGCCGCCAGATTGACCGCGCCCAGCTCGTTGATCGCCTGGCCGAGGCGCGTGATCTCGCCCTGCAGGGAGGCGGGCCGCGGCGCGCGCCCCGCCTCGCTCGCCAGCCGCTCCTCGTCCGCCCCGCCCTCGCGCAACTGGGTCGCGAACTGCTCGTGGTTGATCTGCGCGGCCTGCTCCTTGAGGCGCAGCTCGCCGATCCGCTCGCGCAGCGGCGACATGCGGGTTTCCACCGCCAGCCGCTGCTCCTCCAGCTCGCGCAACGCCCCGGAGGCGGCCTCGACGCCGTCCCGCGCGCCGGCAAGCGTCTTCTCGCACCCGATGCGCGTCTCCACCGCCGCGTCGAGCGCCTGTCGCAGCTCCGGCACGGGATCGACCGACAACTCCGCCGCCAGGCTCGCGGCTTCCGCATCCGCGCGCTCGATCTGCTGATCGATGAGGCGCACGGAGCTCTCGATTTCTCCGATCTTCGACACGCACTCGCGCTCGCCGAAGACGGCATCCTGCAGGTCGCGCTCCGCCTGCTGCGTGGCGAGCCGCTGCGCGCCCAGCGCCTGGTCCGCCGTGCGGTGCGCGGCGCTCACGTCCTCGAGCGCCGCGCGCTCGGCCGCCACTTCGCGCTCCAGCCGCGCCCGCTCGGCGCGGTTTTCTTCCAGGCGCAGCGCGTCGCGCGCCGAGGTCGCCGCGACCTCCTCGAGCTCCGTGCGGAGCTGCGCGCTGCGCTCGCGGAACCGCTCGAGCGCCTGCCCGAGGCGCAGGCGCTGCAGCTCCGCTTCGTGCCGCGCCGCCTGGCATTCCGCGACGCGCGCACGCGCCGCCTCCAGCGCCTGCTCGCAATGGAGCACTTCGCCGTCGATCTGGTCGAGCGCCGCCTTGGCCGACGCGTGGCGCGCGACGACGTCGCCGTGCCGCGCCTCGAGCGCGTCGATCTCGGTCTGACGCGCGAGAATGCCTGCGTCAGCTGGATCGGGCGCATGAAAACTGACCGTGAAGCGCGTGAACCGGTCGCCGTCCCGGTTGACCAGCATGGCCCCAGCCGGCAGCGCCGCGCGCTGCACCGCATCCGGAACGCCCTCGACGACGTACACGCCTGCGAGCCAGTCCTCGAGCGCCCCGCCCACCGCGGCATCCAGCGCATGCACGCGCTGCGCGAGCGGAATCCATCCCTCGGGCGCGACCGGCTGCGCCGCCGCTCCGCGTTCGAACACGCTCGCCTTGACCGGCGGCCGGTCCTCGACCAGTCCCGCCCAGGCCTCCCGATCCGCCAGCTCGAGCGCATGCAGCCGCTCGCGCAGCACCGATTCCAGCGCGGTTTCCCAGCCGGAGTCGATGCGGATTTTCTGCCAGCAGCGCGGCAACGCGGCCAGCGCGTGCTGGGTGAGCCAATCCTGCAGCGGCGCGTTCTCTTCCGCGGCCGCCTGCACCTGATGCAGCGTTGCGAGTTGTGCTTCCGCGGCGGTGCGCTCGCGAGCGGCCTCGGCAAGCCCGTCCACCGCCGCAATCCGGCGAACCTCCAGCGCCGTCGATGCCGACTGCAGCTGGTTCAGCTCTTCCTGCGCGCTGACCAGCGAGCGGTCCAGCACCGCGACCTGTCCGTCGGTCGACGCCAGGGCGTCGCCCGAGGGTTCCTCGAGGGCGCGGAGCTCGCTTTCCACACGCTCGCGGCGCTGGGCGAGCGACTGCAGCGTGCCTTCGATGTGCGCGCAACCCGCCTGCGCGAGCTGACCGGACGCCTCGGCCCGCATCAGCCGGCCGCGCGCGTCATCGAGGCGTTCCTGCGCGGCACGGTGCGCCTGCTCGGCCTGCGGCAGACGCTCGCGCTCCGCCGCCGCCGTCTGCTCCAGCGCGGCCACCCGCTGCCGTGCGGTGCCCGAGCGCGCCACCCAGCCATGCATCGACTGGGTCAACTGACCCCGCTGCTCGCGCCACGCCGCGAGCTGGGTGCGCCGCTCGGTGTGGCGGCTCTCCAGGCGCTGGCGGTTTTCCTCCACATGCCGCAGCTCGGATTCCTGCCGCGCGACTTCGGAATTGGCCCCGTAGAGGGCCGCCTGCGCCGCGGTCATGGCGTCGCCGGCCTGGTAGTGCGCCGCGCGCGCCGTCTCGATGCGCGATTCCAGTTCGCGCAGGCGGGCGGCTTCGGCTTCCAGCTCGACGCCCGCGCGTCCGATCTCGCCGCTGTGCCGGTCGCGCTCTGCCGCCGCGTCGCGGCGGCGCAGGAACCACAGCAGCTGCTGCTTGAGCTGCAGGTCCTGCTGGAACTCGCGGTATTGCGTCGCGACGCGCGCCTGCGTCTCCAGGCGCTCGATCTGCGCGCCCAGTTCCACGCGGATGTCGTTGACCCGGGCGAGATTCTCGCGCGTGTCGGCCAGCCGGCCCTCGGTCTCCTTGCGACGCTCGCGATACCGCGAGACGCCGGCGGCCTCCTCCAGAAACAGGCGCAGGTCTTCCGGGCGCGCTTCGATCACGCGCTGGATCATCCCCTGCTCGATGATCGCGTAGGCCCGCGGGCCGAGCCCCGTGCCGAGGAACATGTCCGTCACGTCGCGGCGGCGCACGTGCGTGTTGTTGATGAAATAACCCGACTCGCCGTCGCGCTGCAGGACGCGGCGCACGGAAATCTCCGCGTACTGCGACCACTGGCCGGCCGCTCGGCCGAGGGAATTGTCGAACATCAGCTCGACGCTCGCCCGGTTCAGCGGCTTGCGGTTGCCGGAGCCGTTGAAGATGACGTCCTGCATCGAGTCGCCGCGCAGCGCCGCGGCGCGGCTTTCGCCGAGCACCCAGCGCACGGCGTCGATGANNTGGACTTGCCGCAGCCGTTCGGCCCGACGACGCCGACCAGGCTGCCCGGCACGTGGATCGCGGTCGGGTCAACGAACGATTTGAAGCCGGAAAGCCGGATTTGCGTTAGGCGCACGGAATTCGCGTAATTTGTCGTTGCAGCAGGGTTGCAGCGCGCGCCCCATGCGGGTCCCGGGGAGCCGTCAGCGCCGCCTCAAAACGGCGCGTCATGATACCATCCTCGCGCCTCGTTTCTGCTGCAAATCAACTTCTTCCCGACCATGCCCGCACGCCCCAGCCAGCGGCTGCAGACCTTCCGCAACCCCGCACCCGGGCGCGACTACCGCATCCATATGGAGCTGCCGGAATTCACCTGCCTGTGCCCGATGACCGGCCAGCCGGACTTCGCCACGCTGCAGCTGGAATACGTGCCCGACGCGCTGTGCGTCGAGCTCAAGTCGCTGAAGCTGTATGTGTGGTCCTACCGCGACCAGGGCGCCTTTCACGAGGCCGTGACGAACCGCATCCTAGAGGACCTCGTGCGCGCCGTGCGGCCGCGGTACCTGCGGTTGAGCGCACGCTTCAACGTGCGCGGGGGCATCCACACGACGGTGGTCGCCGAGCATCGCAAGCGGGGCTGGAGGGGATGAATCCGCTGCTCGCGCGCCTGCAGCCGTATCCGTTCGAGAAATTGCGCNNTTCATCCGCGCGGCGCTCGCCGGCGCGCTCGACGGACTGGCGTCCTACCCGGCGACCGTGGGACTGCCCGCCCTTCGCGAAGCCATCGCCGCCTGGCTGATGCGCCGATACCCGCCTGCGCAGGTGGACCCGGCAACGCAGGTGCTTCCGGTCAACGGCTCGCGCGAGGCGCTGTTCGCCTTCGCGCAGGCCATCGTCGACCCGACGCGCGGCCGCGCGCTCGTCGCCTGCCCCAACCCGTTCTACCAGATCTACGAAGGCGCCGCGCTGCTGTCGGGCGCGCAACCGGTGTTCCTCAACGCCACCGCGGCAAGCGGGCATCGCATGGACTTCGACGCGCTCGACGGCGCGACCTGGCGCGACGTGCAGCTGGTGTACGCGTGCTCGCCCGCGAATCCGGGCGGCGCGGTGCTGCGCCTCGCCGACTGGCAGCGGCTGTTCGAGCTGTCCGACCGCCATGGCTTCGTCATCGCGGCGGACGAGTGCTACTCGGAGCTGTATTACGACGAGTCCCGCCCGCCGCTGGGCGCGCTGGCGGCGGCGCAGCAGCTCGGCAGGTCCGGATTTCCGCGGCTGGTGGTGTTTTCCAGCCTCTCGAAGCGATCGAACGTGCCCGGCATGCGCTCCGGATTCGTCGCCGGCGACGCCGCCCTGCTGAAGAGCTTCCTGCTCTACCGCACCTACCACGGNNGCGCAGTACGCCGAGAAATACCGCGCCGTGCTGCCGCTCGTGCGCCCACCGCTCGACGCCTATCTCCCCGAGGGCGGCTTCTACCTCTGGATGCGCACGCCGATCGACGACGGCGAGTTCGTGCTGCGCCTGCTGCGTGACTATAATGTCCGCGCATTGCCCGGCAGCTACCTCTCGCGCGAGGCGCAGGGGATCAATCCGGGCGCGAACTTCGTGCGCATTGCGCTGGTGGCGCCGCTCACCGACTGTGTGGAGGCGGTCGGGCGGGTGGCACGACTGGCCTCGAGGCTCTGACGTGGACGACGCAAGAACCATCATCGATACGGCCTGGGAGAACCGGGCGCAGCTGGGACCCGCGAGCGCGCCGCGCGAGATCCGCGAGGCCGTCGAGGAAGTCATCGCCGGCCTCGATGCCGGGCGGCTGCGTGTCGCCGAAAAGACGGCCCAGGGCTGGGTCACGCACCAGTGGATCAAGAAGGCCGTGCTGCTGTCCTTCCGGCTCGAGGACAACCGCGTGCTGCCCGGGGGCGCGACGCAGTACTACGACAAGGTGCCCGGCAAGTTCGCGGCCTACGACGCGGGCGCATTTGCGGCCGGCGGCTTTCGCGTCGTGCCGCCCGCCATGGCGCGCCGCGGCGCCTTCATCGGCCGCAACGTCGTGCTCATGCCGTCGTACGTCAACATCGGCGCGTACGTCGACGAGGGCACGATGGTCGACACCTGGGCNNGCGCGTTCGGAAATCGTCGAGGGCGTGGTCGTCGAGGAGAACAGCGTGATCTCGATGGGCGTCTTCATCGGCCAGAGCACCCGCATCTACGATCGCGCGAGCGGCGAAGTCCTCTACGGACGGGTGCCCGCGGGGTCGGTGGTCGTGTCCGGTTCGCTACCCTCGCCGGACGGGCGCTACAGCCTGTATTGCGCGGTGATCGTGAAGCGCGTGGATGCCAAGACGCGCGCCAAGACCAGCCTGAACGAGTTGTTGCGCGGCGATTAGCCGGCTTGCCTGTTCGAGGGGAGACTTCCATGTCCGCGATGAAGCGCCTGTTCCAGCTGATGGCCGACAAGAAGGCGTCGGACATCTTCCTCACGGTCGGCGCGCCGATCAACATCAAGATCAACGGCGT
>DKBI01000210.1:16444-18790 GCA_002451175.1 Betaproteobacteria bacterium UBA6904 | reverse complement strand
GTGCATCAGCACGTTGGTGTCGAGGACGAAGAGCTTGGTGACGCGCTTGGGCGCGCGGGCGCGGGAGCGTTTGGGCATCGGCGGGGAATCGAGGGGCGGGGCGGGTTCTGAAGCCGGCTGGGAATCGAATGCGAGGGGGCCTTCAGAGAGTCTTAACAAAGTCGAGTACCTCCTGTGCGTGTCCCGCCACTTTCACACCGCGCCACTCGCGCAGCAGCCTGCCCTCGCCGTCGAGGACGAAGGTGCTGCGCTCGATGCCGCGAACCTTGCGCCCGTACAGGGTCTTCATCTTGACGACGCCGAACAGCGCGCACGCCGTCTCGTCCGGGTCGGACAGCAGCTCGAACGGCAGCGCGTGCTTGGCCTTGAAGTTTTCGTGCGACCTGAGCGAATCCCGCGAGATGCCGTACACCGCGCAACCCGCTTTCACGAACTGCGCATGCAGGTCGCGGAATTGCTCGGCCTCGGTGGTGCACCCGGGCGTGTTGTCCTTCGGATAGAAATACAGCGCCAGCGCTTTGCCGCGGGCGGTGGAAAGGCGGAACGGGTCGCCACCGGTGCAGGGGAGGGAAAAGTCCTTGACGGATTTTCCTGGCATCCGGGCAGGTTCTTAAAACCTTGTCTTAGGATGGTAACGCAACGCTTTCATTGAACATGTTTTTCTCGATGCCCGCAAGCGTTCGGCAGGGGCCTGAATTCAAAGGCGTTTTCCGACCTCCGCCAGGAAGCGCCGCAACTCGCGCAGCACTTCCGCAGGCCGCTCCTCGGGGAGGAAATGGCCGCAGGGCAAGGCGTGTCCCTGCACGTCGNNCGAGCACCGGCATGCGCAGCCTGCGGCGGCGGTCCCGGCGGTCGTGCTCGAGGTCGATGCCGGCGGAGGCGCGGTAGTCCTCGCAGGTGGCGTGAATCGTGCGCGGGTCGCGGAAGCAGCGCACGTACTCGGCGAGCGCGCGGCGGTCGAAGGCCCGGAGGCCGCGCGGACCGCGGCCGATGCGCCCGAGAATGTAGCCCGGCACCTGGTTGCGCAGGAGCGATTCCGGCAGCGGCGCCGGCTGGATGAGGAAGAACCAGTGGTAGTACGCGCGCGCAAACGCCATGTCGGCCGACTCGTACATGCGCAGCGTCGGCGAGATGTCGAGCACCGTGAGCGAGCGCACGCGGCCGCCGTGGTCGCGCGCAAGGCGGTGCGCGACGCGCCCGCCGCGGTCGTGGCCGACGACGTGGAAGCGCTCGTGGCCGAGCGCGCGCATGACGTCCGCCATGTCCTGCGCCATCGCGCGCTTCGAGTAATTGGCGTGATCGGGCAGGCCCTTGGGCTTGGAGGAGTCGCCGTAGCCGCGCAGGTCGGGGCAGACGACGGTGTAGTCGCGGGCCAGCGCCGGCGCCACGCGATGCCACATGGCGTGCGTTTCCGGGTAGCCGTGCAGCAGCAGCACCGGAGGCCCGTCGCCTCCCTGGACGAGATTGATCACGGCGCCGCGCGTGCGGACCCGGCGCCGCTGGAATCCGGGGAACAGGGCGGCCGTCACGAGCGGGCGACGAGAACGACGCCGAGGATGATCACGCCGATGCCGAGCACGCGCATGGCGCTCAGGCTTTCGCCCAGCAGCCACCACGCGAACACCGCGTTGAGCACGAAACCGATCGAGACGAGCGGATACACGACGCTCACGTCGCTGCGCGAGAGCGCCATGATCCACAGCACCAGGCTGATGACGTAACAGCCGATGCCGCCGACGATGCGCGGCTCCAGCGCGATGCGCAGGCCGACTGGCAGCACGTTGTCGAGCGAAAAGGCGAACGCGCCGACGGCGTTGGTGCCCGCCTTGAGCAGCAGTTGGCCCGCCGTCGACAGCAGGATCGCGAGCAGCGCGAGAACGAGGCCCGGCGCGGTCACTGCATCAGCAGCGCGGCCGCGACCTTGCGCGACTCGGCCATGAGGAAGTTGTAGGTGCGGCAGGCGGCGTGCAGGTCCATCACTTCCAGGCCGATGCGCGCCGCCGCGAGCGGCCGCGTCAGCTCGGGGCGCGGGAAACGCAGCCGCGCGCCGGTGCCGAGGAGCACGATCTCCTGATCGAGCCCGGCGAGCAGCTCGAAATCCGCCCGCGACAGCGACTCGAACGCGGGTATCGACCACGTCACGATGCGCTCCGGCAGAACGATCAGGCTCGCCGCGTGGCGCGCCTGGTTCACCAGCACGTAGCCGTCGCCGTAACCGGTGATCCGATTGAGCGCGGACTGGCCCGGGAGCGGGCCGGAAGGCGAGAGTTTCACTGCTAGAATTCTAGCGTCATGAGAGAGTTTTCGCGCATTCAGCGGCTGCCGCCGTACGTCTTCAACATCACC
>DKBI01000210.1:0-16358 GCA_002451175.1 Betaproteobacteria bacterium UBA6904 | reverse complement strand
TGTCGAAGAGCTACAACATGGCCGGCTGGCGCATCGGCTTCATGGTCGGCAACCGGGACCTGGTGCATGCGCTCGCGCGCATCAAGAGCTACCACGACTACGGCACGTTCACGCCGATCCAGGTCGCCTCGATCATCGCCCTGGACGGGCCGCAGGACTGCGTCGAGGAAGTGCGCCAAACCTACGAGCGGCGCCGCGACGTCATGGTGCGCGGCCTGCACGAGATCGGCTGGATGGTGGAGAACCCGAAGGCGTCGATGTACGTCTGGGCGAAGATTCCGCCCGCCTACGCGAGCCTCGGCTCGATCGGCTTCACGAAGCGGCTGCTCGAGGGCGCGCGGATCGCCGTCGCGCCGGGCATCGGGTTCGGCGACTACGGCGACGACCACGTGCGCATCGCTCTCATCGAGAACGAGCACCGGTTGCGCCAGGCGCTGCGCGGCGTGCGCGACATGTTCCGCCGCGACGGCCTGCTCAAGGGCGCGGCATGAGGGGCGCGCGGTGAAGGCGCGCCGTCGCGGGCCGGGCGCCGCGCAGGCGCGGCCGATCCGCGTCGGGCTGCTGGGAATCGGCACGGTCGGGGGCGGCACCTGGGAAGTGCTCGGCCGCAACGCCGACGAGATTCAGCGCCGCGCCGGGCGCGCCATCCGCATTGCGCGGGTGGCGGACACGGCGGTGGATCGCGCCCGCGGCGTGGTGGGCGGCGGGGCGGCGGTCACCGCGGACGCGTTTGCGGTCACGCGCGCGCGCGACATCGACATCGTCATCGAGCTGATCGGCGGCACCGGCGTGGCGCGCGAACTCGTGCTGGATGCCATCGCGCACGGCAAGCACGTCGTGACCGCCAACAAGGCGCTGCTGGCGAAGCACGGCAACGAGATCTTCGGCGCGGCGCAGAAGCGGGGCGTCATGGTGGCGTTCGAGGCGGCCGTCGCGGGCGGCATCCCGATCATCAAGGCGCTGCGCGANNAACTTCATCCTCTCGGAGATGCGCGACAAGGGGCTGCCGTTCGCGACGGCGCTCAAGGACGCCCAGCGGCGCGGTTACGCGGAGGCGGATCCGACGTTCGACATCGAGGGCGTGGATGCGGCGCACAAGCTCACCATCCTCGCCGCGCTGGCCTTCGGCATCCCGATGCAGCTCGACAAGGCCTACACCGAGGGCATCGCCGCGCTGACGACGCAGGACCTTCGCTACGCCGAGGAGCTCGGCTACCGTATCAAGCTGCTGGGGATCACGCGGCGCGCCCGGAAGGGCATCGAACTGCGCGTGCATCCGACGCTCGTGCCGGCCCGGCGGCTCATCGCCAACGTCGAGGGCGTGATGAATGCGGTGCTCGTCAAGGGCGATGCGGTGGGGCCGACGATGTATTACGGCGCCGGCGCCGGCAGCCAGCCGACCGCGAGCGCCGTCGTCGCCGATCTGGTCGACGTGACGCGCCTCATCACCGCGGACCCGGAGCACCGCGTGCCGCATCTGGCGTTTCAGCCCGACCGCCTGTCGGGCGAGCCGATCCTGCCGATCGGCGAGGTGGAGACTTCGTACTACCTGCGCATGCGGGTGCGCGACAAGCCGGGCGTGCTCGCCGACATCACGCGCATCCTCGCCGACGCCGACATCTCGATCGACGCGATGGTGCAGAAGGAGCCGGGCGAGGGCGAGCGTCGCGTGGACATCGTGATGCTGACGCACCGCGCGCTGGAGAAGAACGTGGATGCGGCGATGCGGCGCATCGAGAGCCTTTCGACCGTGCTCGGCAGGGTGACGCGCATCCGGCTGGAAGAACTGCTGTAGTGCGGTACGTGTCCACGCGCGGCGCGGCGGCGCCGCGAGGCTTCAGCGACATCCTGCTCGAGGGGCTGGCGCCGGACGGCGGCCTGTACGTGCCCGAGGCGTTCCCGCAAGCCGATCTCGATGCGCTGCGCGGCCTGCCGTACGCGGCGCTCGCCCACGCGGTGCTGCGGACGTTCATGGACGACGTGCCCGATCTGGCGGCACTCGTCGGGCGCGCCTACACGGCGGCGCACTTCGGCAGCGACGACATCACGCCCCTGGCGACGCTCGAGCCGGGCGTGCACCTGCTGCGGCTGTCGAACGGCCCGACCCTCGCTTTCAAGGACATCGCCATGCAGCTGCTCGGCGAGCTCTTCGAGGACGCGCTCGCGCGGAGCGGCCGGACGCTCAACATTCTGGGCGCGACGTCGGGCGACACGGGCTCGGCCGCCGAGCACGCCATGCGCGGCAAGCGCGGCATCCAGGTGTTCATGCTCTCGCCGCAGGGCCGCATGAGCGCGTTCCAGCGCGCGCAGATGTACTGCCTGCAGGACGCCAACATCCACAACCTGGCGGTGAAGGGCAATTTCGACGACTGCCAGGATCTGGTGAAAGCGGTGAACGGCGACGCCGCGTTCAAGGCGCATTACCGCATCGGCGCGGTGAACTCGATCAACTGGGCGCGCGTCGCCGCGCAGGTCGTCTATTACTTCAAGGGATACTTCGCGGCGACGACGTCGAACCGGCAGGCGGTCGCGTTCGCCGTGCCGTCCGGCAATTTCGGCAACGTCTACGCCGGCTACGTGGCGCGCGCGATGGGCCTGCCGGTGCGCCGTCTGATCGTCGCCACGAACGAGAACGACGTGCTCGACNNCCGTCGATGGACATCTCCAAGGCCTCGAACTTCGAGCGTTACGTCTTCGAGCTCGTCGGGCGCGATGGCCCGCGCATGCGCGCGCTGTGGGCGCAGCTCGAGGCGCAGGGCGAGTTCGACCTCGCGGCGTTGCTGCCGGCGGTCCGCGCGAGCGGCTTCGTGTCGGGAAGCAGCACGCACGCCGACCGGATCGCGACGATCCGCTCGGTGAGCGCGCGCAGCGGCGCGCTGGTGGATCCGCATACCGCGGACGGCATCCACGTGGGGCTCGCGCACCGCGAGCCCGGCGTGCCGCTGATCTGCCTGGAGACGGCGCTGCCGGTGAAGTTCGCGGAGACGATCCGCGAGGCGCTCGGTGCCGAGCCGCCGCGGCCCGCGGGCTTCGAGAACCTGGAGGCGCTGCCGCAGCGCTGCAGGGTCCTCGACAAGGACATCGGGGCGCTGATGCGCTATATTGCCGCCGCTGCATGACCACGACCACCCAGGAAATCGTCACGGAGATCGACATCCAGGCGCCGGCGGCCTTGATCTGGAAGGCGCTGACCGCCTTCGACGGTTATCCGAACTGGAATCCCGTGGTCCGCCGCATCTCGGGCCCGCTGCGGCCGGGCGGCGTGCTGAGCGTGCTGTTCCGGCCGCAGGGGTCGCTGCCGGTATTCTTTCGCGCGATGCTGACCGTCGTGCAGCCCGAGGTCGAATTCCGCTGGACCGGCAAGATGATCGCCACCGGACTGTTCTCGGGCGATCATTATTTCCGCCTGCAGCCGCTGGCCGCGGACCGCACGCGGCTGGTGCAGGGCGAGATCTTCAAGGGCCTGCTGGCGGCGCCGATGTACCGCCTGCTGCAGAACTACAACCGCTCCGGCTTCCTGGAGATGAACGCGGCGCTCAAGGACTACGTCGAGCGCGGCCGCGCGGCAGGCGCTGCGCCGGCGCCCGCCTGAATCGCACTCGGCCGCCTGCTAGGCGAGCGGCTGCGCCGACAGGAAGCCGCAGGGGCACAGCTCGATGCACTTGCGGCAACCCTCGCAGGCATCGAGCTGCAGCGTGAAATACGCGCCCGGCGCCGCGTGCTCGGCGCGCACGAAACCCTTGCCGTTGCAGTACATGAAGCACTGCTCGCAGCCGAAGCACAGTCCGCAGGAAAAGCAGCGCGTCACTTCCTCGAGGAATTCGGCTTCGCCGATCGTGGCGTGAACTTCCGTCTCGGGTGAGACCAGCCGCTGCGCGGCGGGCAGCGCGGGCGCTTCGGTGCGCGCACAGGCCGCGTAGTAGTCCGGCTTGATGGCCTTGCCGGTCACGGCCGCGCGCGACGGAGCCGCGGGCGCCGGTTGGCCGCGCAGCTGGGCGTGCAGCGCCTCGGCCGCGCGCCGGCCGTGCGCGATGGCGATCCCCGCGATGCCCAGGCCAAGCGCATCGCCGCCCGCCCAGAGCTGCTCGTCGATGCGTCCCCACGGCTGCGTCTTGACCCATGTCGGCCCCGTGTAGAGGCTGCCGATGCCTTCCCAATCCGGCTCCTGCGACACCGCCGCGATCACCGCGCTGGCCGGCAGTTCGTATGCCGAGCCGGCAACGGCAACCGGGCGGCGGCGGCCGGAGGCATCCGGCTCGCCGAGTTCCATCCGCTGCACGGTGATCGCCGTGACCGCCTCGCCGGTGCGCTCGATGCGCAGCGGCGCCGCGAGCAGGGCGAGCGTCACGCCCTCGACGAGCGCCTCTTCCACCTCCGCGGCGATCGCCGGCATCTCCTGCCGGGTGCGCCGATAGAGCAGCGTCACGCGCGCGCCAGTGCGGCGCGCCGTGCGCGCCGCATCGATCGCCGTATTGCCGCCGCCGACGACCACGACGTCGTCGCCGAGCGCTGGGGGGGCTCCGCGATTGACGCTGGACAGGTACTCCGTGCCGCTCCAGACGCCGGGGCCGTCCTCGCCCTCAACGCCCAGCCGCTGGGCGCGCTGCGCCCCGATGCCGAGAAACAGGACGTCGTGCTGCGTGCGCAGCTCGTCGACCGAAACGTCGCGGCCGATCGCGGTGCCGAGCCGCAGCTCGACGCCGAGTTCGCGTATGCGCTGGATCTCGCCGGTCAGCACCTCTTCCGGCAGGCGATATTCGGGAATCCCGTGCTGGAGCATGCCGCCCGGCTTGGGCTCGCCATCGTAGACCGTGACGCGGTAGCCGCGGCGCGCCATCTGGTAGGCGAACGACAGCCCGGCCGGCCCGGCGCCGACCACGCCGATGCGCTCCGGCTTCGGGTCGCTCTCCATGCGTTCCAGAGACAGGCCCTGGCGCAGGCCCCAGTCGCCGAGAAACCGCTCGAGCGCGTTGATCGCAACGGCGCCGTCCTTGCCCTCGCGGTTGCAGCCGGCCTCGCACGGGTGCGGGCAGATCCGCCCGAGCGTCGCGGGGAAGGGATTCACGTCGGCCACCATGCGCCACGCCTGGGAAATGGCGTCGGCGTCCGTGAGGCCGAGCTTGTGACGCTGGGCGACGACGGCGATCCAGCCGCGCACGTCCGTGCCCGTTGCGCAATTCGCGCCGCACGGCGGCAGCTGCTCGGCTTGCGCCGGCTGCGCCAGCACCTGCTCGAAGGTGCCGGTCTTCATGCGGCGGAGCGCCGAGGGCCCTTGCGGCGCGTGCCCACGTTGCGCCGCTCGGCCCTGCGCCGGTCCACGCGGCTGCGCCGCTCGCCGAGCTTCGCGTTCAGCGTGCGGATGCGCTTGGCCATCATGCGCAGGATGTTGAAGGCGAGCGACGGATCCTCGTGCACGCGGCTCATG
This sequence comes from Betaproteobacteria bacterium UBA6904, assembly GCA_002451175.1. GTDB lineage: Bacteria > Pseudomonadota > Gammaproteobacteria > Burkholderiales > SG8-39 > 2-02-FULL-66-14. The sequence goes on along the minus strand of DKBI01000210.1, from coordinate 10,933 downwards.
AACGTCTTCTTGTCCACGGTCAGGAGGCGCGCGTCGGTGAGCGTGCGCACCGTGGCATTGCGCTGCTCCTTCTCGAGGATCGCCATCTCGCCGAAGATGTCGCCGGCATGCAGGACGGCGACCCGGATCTCGCCGCCGCCCTGGCGCTCCTTGACGACCTCGAGCTCGCCCTCCTGAATCGCGAAGATGTTGTCGCCGATCTCGCCTTGCCGGACGACGACGTGACCTTTCGCGTACCACTGCCCCAGATTGCCGTTAGCCATGCGCATTCCCCTTGCTGCCGTTGGCGCGGCGCCGCGCGAGATTGCCCGCGAGCAGGTTCCAGCCCAGCATCGCCGGAAACTCCGGATGGAACGTCCGCGTCAGCACCTCCTTGTACGGCGCGCTGCCGGTGAACAGATCCCAGAGCACGGTGCTCATGTGACGCCGCGCCGCGCGCCGCTGCTGTTCGTTGGCGGTCATGCGCAGCACGCCCCGGCGCAGGAAGCGCACGCGCTGGATGAGCGTGCTGACCCCGAAGATGAACTTGGCGATCGTGTTGTCCGAATTGATGCGTCCGCAGGCCGGCCCGTAATGCTGGCGGAAGTCCTCGGCGGAAATGCCGTGATGCACCACGGTCTTCGCCGCCGCCTTGGCGACGCGGTACGCCGAGCCGATGCCATCCTTGTACAGCCGGGCCACCCCGGAGTCGCCGATCCAGACGATGCGGTCGCCGTAGAGCTGGGCTGCGGCCTCGACATTGACGCGCGGGAAACAGTGGCATGCGGGCGCCGGCACCTGGCCATCGGGGAAGCACGCTTTGACTTCGGGCGCGCTGAGAAACGTGTCGATCAGCGCGTTGTCCACGTCGTCGCCGAGAATGCAGAGGGTGAGAAATTCGCCCTTCGGGATGAGGGCGGCGAATTCCAGGCGCGGAATGTCGAGCAGGAACACGTGCATCGAAGGGCCGATGAACTTGTCGAGCGCCTCGCGCGGCAGGCGGAATTCGCAGATGAAGGTCTTCAGCGTCTTCGGCGCCTGGTAGCCGGGGGCGATTTCCTGGAACAGCTGCAACGCTTGGCTGTTGATGCCGGCCGCCACGGCCAGCAGATCATAGGTGGCCGAGGTTCCGTCGGAGCAGGTGACGCGCGGGCGCCCGGTGTCCCAGCTCGTCGCGCTCACCAGCTTGCGCACCACGCGGGCGCCGGAGGACGCGGCGAGCTCGAGCAGGAAGCCATCGAAGCTTCCGGACACCGGCAGCGGCTCGGACTCCCTCGGACCGTTGCCGCGGAAGACCGCCGCGATGCGCTTCTCCTGGAGCGGCGTCTCGATCCGCACCGTGCCGACGTCCATGTGCAGGACGTAGGACTCGATGCCGCGCTGGACCACCGCCGGCGGCAGATTGATGCCTTCCGTCGCCAGAAGCTGCACCAGCGATTCGGAGACGATGCCGCCGCAATGGTTGCAGCCGGCCGGTCCCTGATAGGCGAAGCTGCGCGGCTCGTAGATGTCGACCGAGACGTCGAGGTCGATCGACTCGGCCAGCCGCAGCAGAAAATACGTGAAGAAGGTTCCGGCGGGGCCGCCGCCGATGACGGCGATTCGCGAGCCGTCCGTGAGCGTCAGGCGCCGCTCCTCGCCGCCCTCGAAAAAGGCCGCGAGGTTGTCGCCTTCCTTCACCGTGCGTTCGACAAAGGCCAATGCCACTACCTCCTGTCGTTTTCCGGTGGGTTGGAGATGTTCCGCAGCCGTGATGGCGTCGCGAGCCAGGAACGGGCNNGCCTAGGACGGCGTGAACCGCACCCTCATGGGGCGCAGTTCTTGATTCCCGTCAAACTATCCGCTGCCGGCGCGTGATCCGGGGCGCGCGAGCGAAGTCGTCACGTGCGCTCGCGCGCAAGCGCCGACAGGCTGTTGCGGTCGAGGATCGAGATGGCGCGCTGGTCCACCGCGATGACGCCGCGCCGCGCGAGGTCGCGCAACATGCGCGACAACGTTTCCTTCTTCACGCCCAGGCGCGAGGCGACGATCGTCTTCGTCGTCGGCAGCTGGGCGACGAAAGCACCGTCGCTGCCGTTGGGCACCGCGAGCGCATTGAGATAGGCGGCCAGTCGCTGCACGCCGCGTTGCAGGGCCCCGGACTCGACCTCGCCGAGCAGCGAGACGTTGTGCTCCGCGAGCGTCTGGATGACGGTGCGCATGAAGCGTGGATCGTTCTCGATCAGCGCGAACACGGCGCTCGCCGGGACGGTGACGATGAGCACGTCCTCGAGTGCCACGGCCTCGTAGGGCAGCGGCCGGCCGAGAAGAATCACCGAAAGGTCGAACGAATCCGCGGGGCCCAGCACGCGCAGCACGCGCTCGTCGCCTTCGGCGCCCCGCAGCGCGAGTTTGACCTGCCCGTACGCGAGGGCATACGGTCCGGACTGGCATTCGCCGCGTGGGCAGATCAGCGCGCCGCGGCGAAAGTGCAGGGCGCGTGCGCGGCCGGCGAGGTCCGCAAGGGCGCGCTGCCCGACACCGCGGAACAGAGCCACGTTCGACAGCACGCCTTCCAGCAAGCGCGGATCGCGCGTCCCATTGCCGTTTCCAGCCCGCGATTGAAGCGCGTAGTGCATGGCACAAATGATGTTGGAGTAAGCGATTTCGCGTTTGACCAGCATCAAACAATTGGGGGTGAATCGCGCCCAGCGCTCGCCGCTGCGGCATGATGTGCACGTGATCCGGCGCGCCCCGTGGCAGGCTGCTCAGAGAGTTTGCGGCGCAGGCGTTTCCCTCGCGGCAGCCCGTGAGGCGTCAACCCGGCTGCGCGCGCTCGCATTGATCGAAACGAATGTCTGGACGCTGTCCCCAGGGAGCGGTGCATGAAGAGCGGGCTCGTCGCGGCCGTGCTCGGAGTCGTCGCAATCGCTCTCCCGATGCCCGCACCAGCGGACGGCGCCGACGCGGCCAAGGAGCAGGGCTGCCTGAGGTGCCACGATGTGGACAGGAAGAAGGTGGGCCCGGCGTTCAAGGACGTCGCGGCGAAGTACCAGGGCAAGCCAGTGGACGAAGCGGTCGCTGGCATGAAAGCGAAGTCCGTGCATACGTCTTTCGCGGAAAAGGCGGGCGACCAGGTGCTGGCGGAAATCCTCGATTGGGTGCTAAAGCGCTGAGCAGCCCGCGGGGACGCTCCGTGCGCGAGTCTGGTTTGCGGGATCGATTTGTCAACACGCGTGAAAGGAAGGCCATCATGAAAGTGCTTTTCGCGGCAATGGTCGGCGCCGGCGTCTTGCTGGCAGGACCGGTCAACGCCAGCGTCCTGACGGACAAGGGCTGCGTGAAGTGTCACGACGCGGAGAAGAAGAAGGCGGGTCCGGCGGTCAAGGACATCGCGGCGAAGTACAAGGGCAAGGGCGAGGAGGCCGCGCTGCTCGCCAAGCTGAAGGACGGCAAGGGCCATCCGAAGTCGAAGGAGTCCGAAGCGGACCTCAAGGCGGCCATTGCGGAGATGCTCAAGTAACCGGGCGCCGCGCTCGGAAAAAGCTGGCTCCGGCCAGCTTTTTTTTGCCGCCTGGGGGCGCGAAATACCCTCGGTTACAATGTCGCTGACTTTTTCGAACGGGTGAAGAGGCCGCATGGAACGCTTTCCGACATCTGCAAAACTGTGGTCGTGGCTGGCCGCGGGGCTCCTGTTCTCGATCGGGATCTCGCTCGCGCCGGCGACCGGCCTGGCGCAGCCCAAGGACCGCACTGGCAAGGAGGTGGTGGACGCCATCTGCGCCCATTGCCACACGACGGGCGTCAAGGGCGCGCCGAAGATCGGCGATCGCGACGCTTGGCGGCCGCGGCTGTCGCACGGCGTAGAGACGCTCGTGCGATCCGCCATCCGGGGCCACGGCGGAATGCCGCCGCGCGGCGACCGGGCCGACCTGACGGATGCCGAGGTCCGCGGCGCCATTCTCTACATGTACAACCCGACGGCGCCGGCGGCGAGCGCTCCCGCGCCCAAGGCGGCGGTGGTTCCTCCGGGCACCCACAAGGTCGTCGGCGGCCTGGACATCTATCTGGGGTTCGTGTCTGCGGCGACGCTGCGCAAATTCCCGGATGCATCCGTCGAGCGGCTGATGCATGGCGGGGTCCCGAGTGACCCGACGCAGTACCACGCCAACGTCACCGTGCTGGATCGGGTCAGCAAGTCGCCGATCGCCAAGGCGAATGTCGAGATTCGCGTCGAGCAGCCGGGCATGACGAGCGAAAACAAGGCGCTCGAGCCGGTCGTGATCAACAACCTCGAGAGCTACGGCAACTACGTTCAGCTCAAGCCGAAGACCAACTACGTGGTCACCGTGCGCGTGCGAACGGCGGAGAGCCCGCAGGCCGTCGAAGCGCGCTTCGAGCACCGCCAGTACTGACCGGCGGCGCGCAGGGCCGGCGCTCAGTTCGCCGGCTGGCCCGAGTAGTAGTTGGCGATGCTCTCGATGATCGAATCGCCGTAGGGCAGGCTCATCTTGTGCATCGTGGTGCTCTCGCGCCGGTCGTCGCGGTAGGCGCGGATCGCCATCATCAGGTAGTCGCGATCCTGCCCGCGCAGCTTGGGCACCGGCATGCCGGGCAGCTCGACCCCGGCGCCGTGGCACCGGTCGCACTTGTCCGTCAGGTCACGCACCATGGTCTGCCCGCGCTCCGAGGGGCGTGATTTCTGCATCGTGTAGAACCCCGCGACGTTGCGGATGTCGGCGTCCGACAGGCCCGTGATGTAGAGGCGCATCTTTTCCCGCTTGCGCGTCGTGCGATACGCCTTGATCGCGTCCACGAGGTAGTTGAAGTCCTGGCCGGCCAGGTTCGGCGTCGCGGAATCCGCGGCGATGCCCTGCACGCCGTGGCAGCCGCTGCAGACGGCGCTCAGTTGCGCGCCGGCGCCGGGGTCCACGTTTTGCGGCGGCGTGCGCTGCCCGGGCGTCTGCGAGGCGAAATACAGCGCCACGGCCTCCATGTCCACCGGCGTCAGTTCGCGCATCGCGGAGTGCGTCGGGCCGGATTTGCGCTCGCCGCGCACGTACTCCTGCAGCGCGATGATGAGGTAGTTGGCCTGCTGTCCCGCGAGGCTCGGGATGCCGGCCGCGCCGGCGTTGCCATCCTCGCCGTGGCACTTGACGCATGCTGCGATGCGCGACTTGCCACGCTCGTAGGGCGTGGCGTGCACGTCCTTCGCGGCATGGACGATGCCGACGGGCGGCAGGCCTGCGTAATAGGCCGACACGTTGCGAATGTCCGCCTCGCTCATGTGCTCGGCGATGACCTTGAGGGCCGCGTGCGCCCGCTTGCCTTCCTTGTACGCCTTCAATGCCGCGAGCAGATACGTCTCGCGCTGGGCGGCAAGATGCGGGATGCCGGGCGCCACGGCGCCGCCGTCGGCGCCGTGACAGGTCTTGCACTGCGCATCGGCGAGTTTCTGGCCGGCCTTCGGGTCGCCCGGTGCGCGTTCGGGCGCGGGTTTCGACGCGGCCGCCTTCGGCGGCGGCGCTTCCTCCTTCGAGCACGCCGTCAACGCAAGGGCAACCACCAGCGCGAGTAGTAAGCGATTCATCCGATCTCCCGCAGTCCGCGACTCAACCCACGTCGTGCCGCTCGCCGGCCTGGCGCCGGGCGATTGCCGCGGGCGGCCGCGCGAACCACATTTGCCAGATGGAAACCACCCACATGAAGGTGAACGACAGCGCGAGCAGTCCGCCGCCAGCGATCACCACGTAACCGAACGGGTGGTACAGCTTCGTGAAATACCAGGAACTCACGTCCAGGACGAGCGCCACGAACGGCAGGACCATCACCGCCGCCTTGAACCAAACGGGGCGGACGTAGGCGTGGCTGAAGATCAGCCCCACCAGGAAGAACACGAACGTCAGGCCGAAGAGATGGATGTGCGACACCCGCACGAGCGTAAACACGCCCGTGCCGGTATCGGCTTCGGTCACCTTCATGACGTTGTCGAAACCGTTCAGGTTCGGCAGGTTGGGGTTGCTGCCGTCGTGGCAGGCCATGCAGCGCTTGTCGACGATCGGCCGAATCGTGGGCTCGAACTGCGCCCGCTCGGTACCCTCGGCCAGCCACTTCAGGATGACGTCCGCTTCCTCCTTCGGCAGCATCACCGACATCGAGCCGCGCAGCCCGGCCTCCAGACGCGAGCCCTTGCCGGTGCCGCTGTAGGCGATCACCACGTCCTCGTAGGACAGCGAGTTCGGGTTCCCGTCCTTCGCCGCGTAGCTGTGCCAGAGGTACACGATGCCCATCAGGTAGCCCATTCCCAGGATGCACAGGACGGCCGTGTACAGGCACCGCAGGCTGACCGGCAGTTCGGAAAAATGGTGGTAGAGACGATGCACGGGCGATTCGCTCACGTTGTCTTCCTCCCTGGCCGCTTATTTGTTTGGTAGGACCACGAAGGTCACTGCCCGCGCGGTCTGGCGCGAGTAGTGCGTCGCCAGTTCCTTGATCTCGGCGTCGCTGAGCACCGACACCATGGCGCTCATCGCGACGCTCTTGCGCGCGCCCGTGCGGTAGGCGTTCAGGACCTGCTCCAGCCAGTCCACGCGCTGCGCGGCGATCGCCGGCACGACGGGGTCCGCGCTGTTGCCGTTGATGCCGTGGCAGCGGTCGCACCGCTCGGCCAGCTCCGTGAGGCTGAGCGGCTTGCGCACCTTGGGCGCCTGCGGCTGCTGCGAGGCGTAGTACGCCGCGATGTCGCGCATGGCTTTCTCCTTGAGATCGGCCACCACGCCCTTCATCGTCTCGTCCTTGCGCGAGCCGTCCTTGTAGGCGAGCGTGGCCGTGGCGAGATACTGCGCGTCCTGGCCCGCGAGACTCGGCGTTCCCGGGTCGGACGCGACGCCCTTGTCACCGTGGCATCCGCCGCAACTGCTCGCCGCCGCCTTGCCGGCCGCGGCATCGCCGGCCGAGGGCGTCTTGGCCCGGGCGGGTTTCTGCAACGCGTAGTACAGCGCAAGGTGGCTCAGGTCCGGTTCCTTCAACGGCGCCGCGATCGGTTTCATGACGTCGTCGTTGCGCTGGCCGCTCTTGTAGGCGTTCATGGCCGCGAGGAAGTACTTGGGATCGAACCCGACCAGGCTGGGCGCGCCGGGCGTCTCGGTCACGCCGCCTTCGCCGTGGCATCCCGCGCAGTCGGCTGCCAGGGCGCGACCGGCCTGGTAGGGGTCCGGGCGTGGCGCAGCGGGCTTGGCGGGCTGCGGCGCCGGTCGCGGCGGATCCAGGCTCGCGTAGTAGGCGGATACCTTGACGAGCGCGTCGTCGCTCAGGAACGTCACCGTGCCGGTCATGGCGCTCTGCGGGCGCTTGCCCTGCAGGTAGTCCTTCAGTTGCGCGTAAATGTACGGCGCACGCTGGCTCGCGACATGGGGAACGCCCGCCGTGGCGCTGATGCCGTTGGTCCCGTGGCAGCGAGTGCAGGACACGTCTGCAAGCCGTTTGCCTTCCGCGATATCCGGCGCGGTCACGAAGATCGGCCGCAAGTCGGCTCGCGTGGCCGCCGCAGGCTTCGCCTGCTGTGCGCTGGCAAGCGGGCCGGCGAGGCACAGAACGGCCGCGAGCGCGGCGGCGACACCAACACGGATTGGGGCGGTCATCGTCAGAGCCTCCTTCCCATCATCATAGCGCGCCCCCTGCAGCGGGGCAGCGCGGTCAGCCACCGAACATCGCCCCGAACCAGCCGGTGACCACGAAGACCAGCAGGATCAGGCCGATCGTGATCAGCGAGAAGCCGAGGATCTTGGAGCCGCGCGTCAGCGGCTCGGACGGCGCGTCGACCAGATACTTCTTCAGTTCGCCGCTCTGCAGCAGGCGGTTGAACTCCAGCGTGTGCTCGTGCTTGAACTCCTCGAGCGAGACGCGCCCCGTGAACATGACGATGTCCAGGGGGAATTTGTCCGGCCGGAAGTGGTTGTTGNNTCCCAGTAGGTCCAGCGGTCGAACGTCGGGCGCGGGCCCCGGCCGAAGAACCAGCTGAACATCGCGATGATGTCCTTGAGGTCCTGCAGGTTCGGCACCAGCGACGTCGGTCCGAAGATGTCGAAGGGTTTCCCGCCGCGGCTCATGCGAATCAGCAGGTACACCAGGTGCCAGAGAAAGACGCCGAGGAACACGCTCGCCGCTGCGCGGTGCAGGAACGCGGCCACTTTCGGGCTGCCGAGCTGCTTCATGACCATCGGCGCCCATTCCGAGTGCGCGAAGAGAACCGACGTGCCGGTCAGAACCAGGGTCATCACGCTCAGCAGCAGCAGCAGATGGCCGATGCGCCATGGCAGACCGAAGCGCTCGATGTGCTTGCCCTGATACTCGGGGGGCAGGGCGTGGAGGTCGACGTGCGGCCGCGCGAGGCGCGCCTTGCGCTCCTGCCACTCGCGGAAGAACCACAGCGCGACGTGCGACCAGAAGAACAGGAACACGCCCGCCAGCAGCAGGATCATGAACTTCATCGTGAACCAGAGCACCGGGTAATTCTGGCGGTCGCTCGGGTCGCCGTGCGGCTGGAAGGACACGAAGCCGGCACTCGCGTCCTGGTGGCATTGCTGGCAGGTCTTCAGCCGGTTGGTTGGATGCACTTTCGAGGCCGGGTCGGCGACGCGCTGAATGCCGTGGCTGCCGTGGCAGTCGAAGCATTTCGCCGTGTAGGCGAAGCCGAGCCGGTTGACCTGCCCGTGATAGGTCTGCGTGTAAGTGCGCGCCGAGTCGACGTGGCAGTTGCCGCAGTTCTTGGTGATGGCGAGCTTGCTGGAGTCGAGCTTCGCCGAATCGACGTCGTGCGTCGTATGGCAGTCGGAGCAGATCGCCGCGCCCGGGTTCTTGCCCTCGAGAACCTCCTTGCCGTGCACCGAGGTGGCGTATTCCGCGCGCTGCTTGGCGTGGCAGGCGCCGCACTTGTTCGGGATGCTCAGGCGCCATTCTTCGCGCGTCGTGCTGCCCACCGGCCCCACGTTGTGCGCGTCGTGGCAGTTGTAGCAGGTCGCGTTGGTGCGCGACTGATCGGCGCGGCTGGGCCGCGCGTGGATCGAGCGCATGTAGTGCTCGATCTGCTCGACCACGACGCCGAGCCGCGGCATGTCCGCAGTCTTGTTGTCGCGCTTGGCCTTGTCCCACAGTTCTTCATGGCACTGGACGCAGCTGACTTGCACCTGCACCGGTTCGTGGGGGACTTCCTTGATGTTCTTGTGGCACTCGACGCACAGGCGCTTGCCGTGCACGCTTTTCGCGAACCGTTCGCCCTCCACGTGCAGGTTGCGAGGCTTGCCGTTGGGCGCGTCGGCCGTGAATCCCTCGACCCCGTGGCACCCCAGGCAGGATTCGTTGTCCGGGCGCTCGTCCGTCGCGGCGGGCGCGGCGGGGGCCGCCGCCGGCGCAGGCGGCGCGTCTTTTGCGGTCTGCTGGACGAACGCGGGAGTTGCCGCCAGGGCAATGATTGCCGCCACCAGCCATTTCGTCACTCCTGCGCGGGACCACTTCATCGTGCGGGCCTTTCGAGCGATAAATAAACGGGCGGATCGTACGTTATCGGCGGACCAACGCGGACGGTTGATCCATGTCAAACCGCAGGGACTGCGGAAATTCAGAAGGGATCGACGGATTCGATTTGCAGCTCACCGGAGCGCAACGCGCCGCGCAGCCAGCGCACCTGCGGTGATCCGGGCACTTCGACGCGCCGCAGGCCGGGCAGCGGTCGATCATCGCGATGCACGTGCGTGTCGCCGTGCACCAGCATCAGACGCAGCGCGGGATCGCCCGCCGCATGTCGCAGCCAATCGAGCAGCGGGGCGAATCCGTTGGCGCCGCGGCTCGGCGTCAGAAACGGGTTGGCCTGCATCAGCACGACGAGCGAGCGGCCGTCGCGCGCGCGTGCCTTCGCTTCGTCCAGCCAGGCGAAGACGGCACGCATGCGCCGCGCGTGCTCGCCGTCCATGGCCGGCGTGCGGCCGAGGTTGTTGTTGCTGCCCGGCACATTGACCCCGACGAAGACCACGCCGTTGGCCTCCCAGCGCACGTGCTCGCAATGCGCACCGGGCTGGCGCACCAGGCCGGCAAGCGCGACCGGCTTGCAGAACAGGCTGCGCCATTTCGCCAGGCGCTCGAGCGGATCGAACCCCGTGCGATGGCAGTCGGTCCACTCGTTGTCGCCGGGGAGCAGGACGAAGGGGTGCGCAATGCGCGCGAACTGGCGCTGGCGTGCCTCGAGCCAGTCGTCGCTGCAGGGGCCCGCGCCTGCGGTGATGTCGCCCACATGCACGGCGAACGCGAGCGGCTCGCGATTCATCTGGTCGATGACCTCGTCCAGCTTCGCGGCCTGCGCGTGGGAGTAGGGGACGTCACCGAAGAGCGCGAAGGTGAACTGCGCGGGCGGCTGCTGCGGCGCCGCGCATCCCGGCAGCGCAATCGCGAGCCACGCGACGAACGCGAGGATCCCTCCTGCGGCGGCGCCGCGCACCGAGAGCCTAGACGCCGTAGGCTTTGCGAACGAGCGAGAGCGGATGCAGTTTCTCCGCGGCGGGCGCTTCGCCGCCCATGCCCTGCCGGATGTGGCGGCCGGCGATCGGGCAGTCGGAACTCACGTAGTCGGGCTGCGCGCCGGCCATCTGGCGGAAGACCGGGCGGCCGATCTTCATCGAATTCTCGTAATACTCCCGCTTCACCCCCCAGGTGCCGTCGTGGCCCGCGCAACGCTCGACCGTGCTGACTTGCGTGCCGGGAATCAGCTCGAGCATCTCGCGCGTCTTCTGGCCCACGTTCTGCACGCGGGAATGGCACGGTATGTGGTAGGCGACCTTGCCGAGCCCGGTCTTGAAATCCTTCTTGAGCAGGCCGTCGCGGTTGCGCAGCACCAGGTATTCGAAGGGATCGAACATCGCCTTGCGCACGGCCTGCACGTCATCGTCCGACGGAAACATCAGCGGCAGTTCCTGCTTGAACATCA
>DKBI01000082.1 GCA_002451175.1 Betaproteobacteria bacterium UBA6904 | reverse complement strand
CGCGTGATCCCGGTGCGCTGCCTGGGTTCGGTCAACACCATCTGGGTCACCGACGCGCTCAATGCCGGCTATGACGGCATCATGATGCTGGGCTGCAAGCACGGCGACGACTACCAGTGCCACTTCGTCAAAGGCTCCGAGCTGGCCAGCGTCCGTATGAGCAAGATCGACGATACGCTGAAGCAGCTCGCACTGGAGACCGAGCGCGTGATCAGCCACGAAGTGGCGATCACCGACATGGCGCGCGTGCCGCAGTTGATCAACGACTATGCGGCCAAGATCAACGAAATCGGCATGAGCCCGTTGAAAGGATTCGCATAATCATGGGCGACCTGAACCAGCAGATGCTAGACAAGTACAGCAACAATTTCCTGCGCGAAGTCGAGGAGAAGGTCGACGACGGCGACTGGGTGAAGATGTGCATGCAATGCGGGGTGTGCGCCGGCTCCTGCACCTTCGGACCGGACTGGGAGCATACGCCGCAGAAGATTTTCATGATGATCCGCGCCGGCAAGCGCGAGGCGGTGCTCAATTCGCACTCGATGTGGCTGTGCACTTCCTGCTACAACTGCATGGTGCGCTGTCCGCGCAAGCTGCCGATCACCCACATCATGCACGGCCTGGCGAGCTACGCACACCGCCTCGGCCTCGCGCCGAAAGACCAGCCGACGCGCGACTTCTCGCTGATCTTCTGGGAGAACAGCACCAAGACCGGCCGCGTGAATGAACTCCGAATGACAATCAGCGTCTATTTCAGGGAAGGCTTCGTCTCCGGCATCAAGAAGATGTGGACGTTGCGCAATATCGGGCGCGGATTATTCTTTGCGAAGCGCCTGAACCCGATGGAGTTGTTCGTGAGCCACGGTTGCAAGGACAAGGACGGGTTGCGGCGCGCCCTGAAGAAGGCCGACGAAATCGAAGCCCGGCGGCGCGGTTACGCAGTCCAGCCGCGCGGTTACAGCAGCTGATTCTAGGAAGAGAAACAATGGCAAAAAGAGAATACGCGTTCTATCCCGGCTGCTCCTCCCAGCTGCGCGGTTCGGCCGCCAACTACCTGGTGTCGGTCGAATCGATGTGCGAAAAGCTTGACGTCAAGATGACGCAGATCCCGGACTGGAACTGCTGCGGCGCCTCGATCAGTTATGCGGGTTCGAGCGAGCTCGCGCGCCACGTGCTCTCGGCGCGCAACTTCGCGCTGTCCGACAAGCATCTGCCCGGCCAGGACATCGTCGCCACCTGCGCCGCCTGCTGGCTCGGCGGGCGCGAAACCATAGAGAAGCTCGACGCCTCCAGCCAGCTGCTGGCCGACACCAACGAAGCGCTGAAGGAAGCCGGCCTGGAATACAAGCCCGGCACAGAAATCCGCCATATGGTCGAAGTGCTGGTCGAGGACCTGGGCTACGAGGAACTGGGTAAGCCGGTGGTGAAGCCGCTTGAAGGCGTCAAGGTCGCGGGATATGTGGGCTGCCAGACCAACCGCCCGTTCGGCATTGCCGGAGAGTCCTTCGAGAACCCGATGTATCTGGACAAGCTGATCGATACCGTCGGCGGCGAGTCCATCGCCAAGTATGAAGAGAAGGTCACCTGCTGCGGCGGTTCGCTCGCCTTCTGCGAACCGGAAAAGGCGGAAAAGCAGATCAAGACCATCGTCGAATCGGCCTACGACCACGGCGCCGACGTGATCTGCACCCCTTGCCCGCTATGCCAGGCCAACGTCGAGGTGTACCAGTCCGAGATCAACAGGAAGCAGGGCACCAAGCTCAACATGCCGGTGGTGTATTACAGCCAGCTGCTGAGCGTCGCCTACGGCGGCACCCTCAAGGAAGCGGGCCTGGACGGCCATATCATCCAGCCGAAAAAACTGCAGGAAATCGCGGTCAAGGTAGTGCCGACCAAGCGCTAGACGTCCACACGTCAGGTGCAGGACGGGCAAGGTTTGCGCGCTCCTGCTCCCGGATGGGGTCCGAATGACATGAACNNCTGTTCTGGCTCAAGTTGCTCGCCAAACCCTGGCCGGTGCTCGCGCTGGCCGCGGTGGTATGGAGGCTGGCGGGCACGGGCGCCGGACGCCTGATCGCATGGGGGCTGCTCGCAGGCGCCGTGGGCGATGTCTGCCTGGCGCTGCCCCGTGCCTTTCTTCCCGGCATGATCGCGTTCGCCGTAGGGCACGGCCTGTACGTCGCCGCCTTCCTGCGCTGGGAACGCACCCCCGCGCCTATCCTGCTCGCCCCCGTGTGCCTCTACGCCGCGACCGGACTGTGGCTGATGCTGCCGGGCGCGGGCGCACTGACGCTGCCGCTGTCGATCTACGTCCTGGTAATCGCCGCCATGATCTGGCGCGCCGCGGCCTGCGCCTTGCGGCCTGGCGCAGACCTCCTGCTGCGCTGGGGCCCGCTCGCCGGCGCACTGCTGTTTGGATTTTCCGACACGCTGATCGGCATCCACCGCTTTGCCCAGCCCCTGCCCGGCGCCGCGTTTTCCATCATTCTGGCTTACTGGGCAGCACAGGCGCTGTTCGCCGCAAGCGCGATCAGCCGCAATACCCGGACCGTGAAATAGGCTATTTGCTCGCGATCTCCGAGCCGGTTGCGCGCGGATTGCGCCTCAATGGCGCCGGATTCAGCCGTCTGGCTTCTGTGCCGGAGTCTCGACCGACTTTGCGGCCGGCGCCTTGGCATGCACTTCGCTCGTCTTGCTGCCGCGGGCGCTCGTAAGGAAACCCTCGGACAAGGCCTTGTATATCGGCGACGGGCAGACCAGGCGCGAGGTCGCTGCGGCGACCAGCGCGGTCGCCATCAAGGGCACGGCGAGCTGGTGGTTGTCGGTCATCTCGACGACGATGACGAAAGCGGTAATCGGCGCCTGCACCACGCCGGCGAAATAACCCGCCATCCCCAGCAGCACCACTGCGCCGGCCGGGGCGTAGGGCATGATTTGCGAGACATTGACCCCGAACCCGGCGCCCACCGCGAGCGAAGGCGAAAACAGGCCCCCGGGAACGCCGCTCGCATACGATACCGCGGTCGCGAGCAGCTTCAGGATGCCGTAGCCGACCGGGACGTTGCCGTTGCCTTCGAGGACGCTGCGCGCCTCGTGATAGCCGGTGCCATAGGTCGTGCTGTCAGAAAGCAGTCCCAACAAAGCCAGTACCAGTCCGCAGGCCGCCGCGAAGAGTATCGGGCTGTTGCGCTTGAGCGCGCCGACCCTCCCGGGCAGACCCCGCGTCGACGCGATCACCAGGCGGCTGAATATGCCGCCGGCCAGCCCGCCGCCGGCACCGCAGACGAGGACCGCGATCCACGCTGAATCCAGCGGCAGGTAAGCCGAGGTGTAACCGAAATAAGGATAGTCGCCGAGCACGGCGAGCGAAGTGATACCGGCGAGGATCACCGCGGTGAGTATGGTACCGCTGGTCCGTTCCTCGAACGACCGGCTCATTTCCTCGATCGCGAACACGATCCCGGCCAGGGGCGTATTGAACGCCGCCGCGACGCCCGCCGCGCCGCCGGCGAGGATCAGGCCGCGTTCGGTTTCCTGGCGCGAGAAGCGCACGAATTTTCCGAAGGCGTGCATGATGGAAGCGCCGATCTGAACCGTGGGCCCTTCGCGCCCGATGGCCGCGCCTGCGACCAGACCGAACAGCGTCACGACGATCTTTCCGACGGCGATCTTCAGCGAAAGCACGGACCCGCGCAGTTTCGTGTCCTGAATCTGCAACGCGGCGATGACCTGGGGAATGCCGCTGCCTTCCGCGCCGGGAAATATGCGCCGTGTCACGTACACCGCCAGCGCCAGTCCGGCCGGAGTGACCACGAGGGGAAGATAGGGCGAATAAGCGATCATGCGGCGCAATAGCAGGTGCGCCTGGTCGGCGCCCATGGCGAACAGGATCGCGACCGCGCCCACGCATACCGCCCCGCCCCACAGCACCAGACGGCGCAGCCACAACTGCGGCGAAAACCAATGATGGCGTATTCTCTTTAAGGCGACCAGCGGCACTTGTATGCAATCTCCATGAGCCGCGGTCCACGGCCGCGGCACCGAGGGGCGCTGACGGCGCACCCCGTTATCGGAAGGCTTTTCCGCTCAGCAGAAGCGGTGCGGTGCGGCCGTTTCCCCGCCGATCCGCGCATCTGCGCATGCTGTGAAAAGCACTTGGTGATGATAACACCGCTCAACGGGCGCGGGGACGCGCGCTCGCTACTCGCGCGCCATCGGCTGCGCAATGCGCACCGCCGTGCAATCGTCCTGGTGCCGGCCGGACGCGGACTCCGCCTGAGGCGACTTCGGTTCAGTAATGCGGCGGCACCTCTGCGCCCGGATCGGCCGCATCGGCCGGCACCGCGTCCCGCAGCTGCCGGCGCAGATCGCGCACCTCCTGCTGCAACGTCTCTATCTGCTGCTGCTGGCGGTACACGGTGGTATTGAGTGCGTCGAGCAGGTCTTCGGCGAGACTGATCTTGGCTTCGAGTTCGTTCAATCTGGATTCCATGACAGGTATCGCAGCGCGCTATAGCGACAGGTCCAGCGCTGCCTGATACTCGGTTTCGACGCGCTTCAGCTTGAACCCGAGCTTGCGTGACACGTGCTGCATGGGGACATTGTCGGCCAGGATGGTCGCAACGATGCGCACAAGCCGCTCATCGCGCCCTATCTGCACCAGCCGGCGCAGCAACTCGGCGCCGAAACCGTGGCCTTGATAAGCGTCGCTGACGAGGATCGCAAACTCGGCCTCGGCGGTCTGGTGCACTTTGCTCAAGCGTCCGATGGCAAGGATGGCGCGCGCATTTGTCGCGGGGTCCTTGCGCTCGACAACCAGCGCCATCTCGCGGTCGTAATCGATGAAGCACAGGCGCGTCAGACGCTCGTGCGCCACGCGCTGGTTGTACTGGATGTAATGGAAATAGCGCATGTACACGCTTTCCTCTGACAGGGTCGCATGGAACTGCACCATCAGCGGCTCGTCCTCGGGCCGGATAGGGCGTATGGTCACTTCCATGCCGCCTTTCGACGTCCACGCCGACACGTACTGCGCCGGATAGGGTCGTATCACGAGCCGGGGGAGTCGTTCTTCGGTGACGTCCGCGGCGTGCACGACGACGCGCGCATCCAGCGCGAGGATGCCTGCGGTGCGCCACCTGCTCGCGTCCGCCGCCGCCTGCGCAGGTGGAAACACGAGTAAGGGGTTGATGTCGATCTCCTTGATCCAGCGCTGTTCCACCACCAGCTGGCTGAACTGCACCAGCAGCCGCGCCAACGCGTTGACATCGATCGGCGAGCGGCCACGCACGCCCAGCAGCGCCTTGTGTATGGTCGTCTGTTCCATCATGCGCCGCGCCAGCGTGGTATTGAGGGGCGGCAAAGCCAGTGCGCGATCGCGCACCACTTCCACCAGTTGCCCGCCGGCGCCGAACAGGAGCACCGGACCGAACTGCGCGTCGATGCTGCTGCCGACGATCAGCTCGTAGCCTTCCAGCTTGACCATGGGCTGCACCGTCACGCCGAGAAAATGCCGGCCGCCTTCAGGCGGGTCCTGCGCCGAGCCTGCTGCGGATTCGATCTCGCGGTAGGCGCGGCGCACCGCCTCAGCGTCCGCAAGATTCAGCTTCACGCCGCCGATGTCGGTCTTGTGGGTGATGGTGTGCGAGTGCAGCTTGAGCACCACCGGATAGCCGATGTCGCCCGCGCAACGCACCGCATCGTCCTCGCTTGCGGCGATGTGCGTCGGCACCGTGGGGATGCCATAGGCCTCGAGCACCTGCTTCGATTCGAACTCGGAGAGCAGGCTGCGACCGGACGCGCGCGCGTCCTGGACGATCTGCTGCGCCCGCCTGCGGTCGGGCGCCGCATCCGCCGCCGGTTCCACCTGGGTCGGCGTCTCGTACAGGCCGCGCAGGTTATACGCGTAGCGCCACATCAGCGTGTAGATGCGTGCTGCGGTGTCCGGGTAACCGAAGGTCGGTATGTTCGCCTGGCTCAGTATCGCCTCGCCGGCCGTCACGTCCTTTCCGCCCATCCAGCTCGCGAGCACGGGCTTCCCCCGCGTCACTGCGAAGGCCGTCAGGCGCCGCGCCGTTTCGGTCGGGTCGGTCATCGCCTGCGGCGTGAGCACCGCCAGCAGGCCGTCGCTGTTCGGGTCCTTGGTCGCTATTTCCAGGGCCCGCGCATAGCGTTCCGGATCCGCGTCGCCGAGTATGTCTATCGGGTTGCCGTGGCTCCAGTGCGACGGCAGCACCTCGTCGAGCGCATGCAGCGTCGGCTCCGACAGTTCCGACAGTTCTCCGCCCAAGGCGATCAGCGTGTCGGTCGCAAGCACGCCCGGACCGCCGGCATTTGTGACGATGGTAAGCCGCGGACCGGAGGGACGCGGCTGCTTCGCCAGCACGTCCGCCATGTGGAACAGGTCGGAAATCGAATTCACGCGCAATACCCCGCAGCGGCGAAACACCGCATCGAGCACGTCGTCGCTGCCGGCAAGCGCTCCCGTATGCGAGGCGGCCGCCTTGGCCGCCGCCGCAGTGCGCCCGGCCTTGATCACGATGATCGGCTTGGTCAGCGCGACCTCGCGCGCGGCCGAGATGAACGAGCGCGCATCGCCTATCGACTCCATGTAGATCATGATGCTGTGGGTATGCGGATCGTCGCCGAGATAATTGATCAGGTCGCCCCAATCGACGTCGAGCATGGAACCGACCGAAACGCAGGCGCTGAAGCCGACGTTTTCGCGGAAGCTCCAGTCCAGCACCGCGGTGAGCAGCGCACCGCTCTGGCTGATGAAACCGACGGTGCCGGGGCGGGCCATCGCGCTCGCGAACGTCGCGTTCAAGTGCGTGCGCGGGCGCATCACCCCCAGGCAGTTCGGGCCGATCAGGCGCATCCTGCCGCGCGCCAGTTCGGCGATCTGCTGCTCCAGTTCGACGCCGGCCGCGCCCGCCTCCTTGAAGCCGGCGGAAATGATGATCGCCCCTTTCACGCCGGCGGCTACGCATTCGCTGACGACGCCGGGAACCGTTCGCGCCGGCGTGACGATGATCGCCAGATCCACCCGCTCGGGCACCTGCGCAATGTCGGCATAGGCCTTGATGCCGAGCACCTGCCTGTGCCGCTTGTTGATCGGATAGACCGTGCCGCCGAAGGGATTGCTGATGAGGTTCCAGAGCACGGTGCGTCCGACCCTGCCTTCCTGCTCGGTCGCGCCGATCACGGCCACGCTCTTGGGGGCAAAGATCGCGCGCAGCGCGTCGCGCTCGAATCCCAGTACGTCATGCGTACGGTCGGCGCCGTCGCCGGGCTTCACCGATTCGGATTTCGGTTTGCCTATTGTTGTTGTGTCACTCATGTTGCGCTCCTGAAAGCCGCCAGTTGCGGATCCCTGGGTCCTCCGGCTCAGGTCCGCCGATTTTTTTGGCGGGATGGCAACAGCATACGCCGTTCAGACGCGGCCTGCGTCGATGACCGCGCGGCGTAGCTCATCGTAGTCGCGCGTCACCGGAAACTGCGGGAACTCCGCGACGACGTTGGCCGGCGGGCAAAACAGTATCCCCGCATTTGCTTCCGCGAGCATGCTCGTGTCGTTGTATGAGTCTCCTGCGGCGATGGTGTGAAAATTGAGTTCGCGGAACGCCTTCACCGACGCGCGCTTCTGGTCCGGCATACGCAGCCGGTAGTCGCGCACGCGGCCATCGGCCTCGACCACGAGTTCGTGGCAGAACAGCGTCGGATAGCCGAGCTGGCGCATCAGCGGCGCGGCGAATTGGTAATAGGTATCCGACAGGATCACCACCTGGCATTCCGAGCGCAGCCAGTCGAGAAATTCGCGCGCGCCCGCCAGCGGGCGCATGTCGGCGATCACGCCCTGGATGTCGGGCAGGCCGAGTCCGCGCTCGCCCAGGATGTGGATGCGGCCGCGCATGAGCTTGTCGTAATCGGGCTCGTCGCGCGTGGTCTTCGCCAGCTCCGGGATGCCGGTGCGCTGCGAAAATTCGATCCAGATTTCGGGGATCAGAACCCCTTCCAAGTCAAGACAGACAATCTGCAAGGGGGCGCTCCGGAAAGTTGGATGAACGTGGTGGGCGTGGCATGCGTGCGGGGAATGGCGTACCGCTGTACGAATTGTAATGCACGCGCCGCTTTTGCCCAAATTCGGCCTTCGCGCCGGCAGCGTGCGACGACCCCGCGCCGCACGGCGCCTCGCTCAGCTGGTCAGGCGCCGGTACACGTCCGCGGTCTTCAGCGGCAGCTGGCCGGCATTGTCGATCAACACCCAGTTCGCCGGGCCGTACATGTGCGGCAGGTAATCGCGCGCCGCTTCGTCGATGGTGACGCAGAACGGATGGATGCCGGACCGGCGCGCCTCGATCAGCGCCTGGCGCGTGTCCTCGATGCCGTAGTCGCCGCGGTAACCGTCGTGAAAGTCGTCCGGCTTGCCGTCGGACAGCGTGAACAGTATGCGCGTCTTCGCCTCGACTTCGTTCAGGATGCCGGAAAGATGCCGGATCGCCACCCCCATGCGCGTGTAATCGCGCGGCTCGACCCCGGCGATGCGGCCGCGTACCGCCTCGCCGTAGGGTTCATCGAAGGTCTTGATGCGGTAGATGTCGCAGCGCTTGCGCGTCCAGCCGGAAAAGCCGTATATGGCATAGCGGTCGCCCAGCGCTTCCAGCGCCTCGCACAGCAGCACCAGTGCCTCGCGCTCGCAGGCGTTGATCCAGCCCTTGGTAGAACCGCTCATGTCGACCATGAACATCACCGCGATATTGCGCTCGATGCGCTGGCGTTGCACGAACAGGCGCTCGGACGGTTCGATGCCGCTCGCGCGGTCCGCGTAGGCTTCGACCGCGGCGTCGAAGTCGATGTCCTCGCCTTCGTGCTGGCGCCGCGCGAGCCGGTCCTCGCCGCGCAGCGCCTCGAAGCGGCGCTTCAGATGGGCGATCTGTCCGGCGTAGCGCGCGCGCACCCCCGCGACAAAGCGCGGATCGCCCGGCTGCACCTCGGACTCGAACAGCACGCACCAATCCTTGCGGTAATCGCGCCTGCGGAAATCCCATTCGTCATAGAGCCGCCCGCCGGCAGCCTGCGGCTCGCCGCCCCCGTCCGCGCCCTCGTTCTCGGGCAGCGGGTCGGCCGCGTAAGCGCCCGGCCCGGATGCGAGCAGGTATTCCTCCGGAATCTCTCCGAAATCCTGAATGATCGAACGCAACAGCTTGGCGACTTCCTCGGGCGGCGCCACCGCCTCACCGTCGATCTGCAGTTCGAACTCGAGCGTGTCAAAGGAGCTCTCCACGTCGAGGTCGGATTCGCCCCTCTCGTTTTGCTCCGCCTGCGCGACCCGGCGCAACTGCTCGAGTTCGGTGTACAGGGCGCGCCGCTCTTTCGCGATGCGCTCGCTGCGCACTTCTGCCGCGCGCTTCGGATGCAGGCTTCCCATGTAGGGGAAAGGCCCGGGCGGCGGCAGGAGATGGACTTCGCGCAACAGCGCGATACTGTCCATCACCGAACTGTCCGCCCGCGACAGGCGCAGTTGCGCCGTGGCGAGGTCGGGGGACAGCGGCGGCCGGAACTCGGCGAGCAGCGCCGCGAGCCCCGCGTAGCCCCGCCCGATCTGGCCCTCCAGACGGAGCGCCTCCAGGATGTTGAGCCACGCGAGGGCACGCTCGGGCACGGCGTAGGAATCGAGCACCGGCGCCAGATCGAGGTTGAAGCTGCCGTAACGCGCCTGCGCCCAGTGGTGCACG
>DKBI01000310.1 GCA_002451175.1 Betaproteobacteria bacterium UBA6904 | reverse complement strand
GCAAAATGCCCGCATGGAGCTCAAGTGGCTGGAAGATTTCCTCAGCCTGGCGCGGACCAAGAGCTTTTCGCGCTCTGCGGCGGAACGTCACGTCACGCAATCCGCGTTCAGCCGCCGCATCCAGGCGCTCGAGCGGTGGGTCGGCGCGCCGCTGGTCGACCGGAGCATCTTCCCATCGCGGCTGACGGACGAGGGCGAGGCCTTCCGTGAAATCGCCGAGCAGGCGGTTCGCGATCTGCTGCGCGCCCGCGAGGACGCACGTGCAACGCGCCGGCGCGCCGAGAACACGGTCGTATTTTCCGCGACGCACAGCATCGCGCTGTCGTTCTTTCCGGAATGGCTGAAATCCGTTCAGCGGGACTTCGGTCCGGTCGACGCGCAGATGGTCGCGGACAACATGCACAACTGCGTGCAGAATCTCGTCGACGGCGTGTGCGATTTCCTGATCTGCTTTTCGCATCGCGACTTCCCGCTGCTGATCGATGCCGAGCGCTACCCGTCGCTGCACCTGGCCGACGACCGGCTGGTTCCGGTCTCGATCGCGGGCGCAGACGGGACCGCGCAGTTTCGCCTGCCGGGTGCGCCCGGGCATCCCTTGCCGTTTCTCGCCTACGCCGCCGAGTCGTTCCTCGGCCGAACGGTCGCCGATCTGCTCGAGCGCCCGGAACGCCGGTGCCATTTGGTGCGCCGCTACGAGGACTCGCTGGCGGGAGCGCTGACCGCGATGGCGCGCGCCGGGCACGGGCTGGCATGGGTGCCTGCGGCCCTCGTCGCGGAGGACCTGGCGAGCGGCCGCCTGCAGCGCGCGGGCGACAGCGCGTGGGACGTGCCGTTCGGCATCTCGATCTACCGGTCGGCGGAGCGCAGCCGACCCCGCGTCGACGCCTTCTGGGCGCGGCTGTCGGCGGGCCCGCGACCCTGACCCTGGCCGTTGCGGCCCGCCTTATGCGCGCCGCGAATTACGTTGTGCCGCAATTGCATTGGCCTGTCCGCGAAGACGCCCTGTATCGTGCCCATTCGGCGTACCGCGGACCGGACCATGCATCTTTCACGATTTCCCAGAGTGCGGCTTGGCCATTTCCCGACGCCGCTCGAGCCGATGCCGGCGCTGTCGCGTGCGCTCGGCGGGCCGAATCTGTTCATCAAGCGCGACGACTGCACCGGGCTCGGCACCGGCGGCAACAAGACCCGCAAGCTGGAGTTCCTGATGGGCGAAGCCGTCCAGCAGGGCGCCGAGATCGTCGTCACGCAGGGCGCGGTGCAGACCAACCACGGCCGGCAGACTGCGGCGGCGGCGGCGCGCCTCGGCCTGAAGTGCGAGATTCTGCTGGAGCGCCGCGTGCGCGAGCCCGAGTCCGGATATGAGGTGCAGGGCAACGTCCTGCTCGATCGCCTGTTTGGCGCCACGCTGTCGTTTCACGAGCCGGGGGACATGAACGCCCGCGCGCTGGCGCGCACCGAGGCGCTGCGGCGCGAGGGCCGCAAGGCGTACTTCATACCCGGGGGCGGCTCGAACCCCGTCGGGGCCCTCGGCTACGTCGACTGCGCAGTGGAACTGCTCAAGCAGGCGAACGACCTCGGACTGCGGATCGACTACCTGGTTCACGCCACCGGAAGCACGGGCACGCAGGCCGGATTGCTCGCCGGGCTGGAGGGCATGAACACCGGCATTCCCGTGCTCGGCATCAGCGTGCGCAACCCGAAGGCCCAGCAGGAGCAGGCCGTCCACGCCCTTGCACAGGCCACGGCGGAACACGTCGGCGTCAAGGGCGGCATTGACCGCGCGCGGGTCGTCGCCTTCTCGGATTACGTCGGCGACGGCTATGGCGTTCCGACCCCCGGAATGGTCGAGGCCGTCGCGCTCACCGCGCGCAGCGAGGGCATTCTTCTCGATCCGGTGTACTCGGGCAAGGGCATGGCCGGCTTGATCGACCTCGTCCGCAAGGGATTCTTCGGCCGGGACGACAACGTGGTGTTCCTGCATACCGGTGGCGCCGCGGCGCTGTTCGCGTACGCGAATCTGTTTACCAGGCCCTGACGGGACATGCGTTCCGGCGCCGGGCCGATCTGCCCNNGGCCACGTGTCGAGCGCCGACAACGTCTACCACCTGGGCGCGGTGCGCTTCGCCGAGCGCGTCGGGGCGCTCACCAACGGCTCGGTCAAGGTCGATACACTGTGCTGCGCGCAGCTCGGCAACGACGTCGCGCAGGCCAAGACCGTCCAGCTCGGCGCCCAGGATCTCGCCATCGTGTCGAGCAACAATCTCGCCCAGTTCTACGCGCCGATCGACATCTTCAGCCTGCCCGCCCTGTTCGAGGACATTCCGTCCGCGCAGAAGGCGGTGTTCGGCCCGGTCGGCGCGGAGATCTTCGAGAGCTTCCGCAAGGCGACCGGCATGCGCGTCGTGTACACGACCGCCTGGGGCAGCCGCTCGATGATCAACGCCAAGCGCTCCATCACGAAGCCCGACGACATGAAGGACCTGCTCATCCGCTCGCCGGGCAGCCCCGTGATGAACGCCACGTACAAGGCGATGGGCGCGAACCCGACGCCGGTGGCTTTCGCCGAGCTGTTCACCGCGCTGCAGCAGAAGACCGTCGACGGCGCCGACATGTCGCCCTGCGACGTGCTCTCGCTCAAGTACTACGAGGTCCAGTCCCACCTGACCACGTCCAACCTGTTCACTGGCTTCGGGATGGTCATCATGAACGACCGCAAGTTTCAGTCGCTCAAGAAACCCGAGCAGGACGCGATTCTCAAGGCGGGCCGCGAGGCCGGCGAGTACTCCTGGGGCCTCACCGCGCAGTGCGACAAGGACGGCATCGCGAGGTCGAAGAAGCAGGGGCTGACCGTCGTCGAGCTCACCGCGGAGCAGCGCGCGCCGTTCTTCCAGATCGCGCGCAGCGTCTGGCCGGAATTCGAGAAGCGGGTCGGCGGCAAGGAGCTGATCGACCGGCTGGTCAAAGCCAGCAAGTAGCGCCCTTGCGCCGCCGGGGGGCCTGCATCGCGCTCCCCCGCTGCGGCCTGTAGCATGCCGCCCATGAAGCGCCTGATGCACTGGCTGGATCGCTTCGACCACGCCGCGATCCTGATCCTGCTCGCCGGTCTGGTCGCGGTCGTCTTCCTGCAGGTCGCGTCGCGCTTCGTCTTCAAGATCCCGATCGAGTGGTCGGAAGAGATCGCGCGCTTCGTCTTCATCTGGTTCTGCTGGCTCGGCTCCAGCTACGCGACGATCCGGTTCCATCACATCCGCATCACCGCGCACCTGCACTTCCTGCCGGCCCGCGTGGCGCGGGGACTGCTGATCCTGGGCGATCTGCTGTGGATCGCGTTCAACGCGGTGGTCGTCGTGGCCGGGGTGATGTACCTCTATTCGACCATCGAGTTCCCGTATCGCGCGATGATCACCGAGATCAACATGTTCTGGATCTTTCTGCCGATCCCGGTGATCTTCGTCGTCTTCACCCTGCGGGTCGTGTACAACCTGTTCGACCCGCGGTACCTGGAGCGCAGCCTGGGCGACGCCGAGGTCGAGGCGGCGCTGAAGCACGACGCCCCCCGATGAGCGTCGGCCTGTCGATCGCGCTCGCGTTCGTCGCGTGCCTGTTCCTCGCCGTGCCGATCGCGACGGCCATGGGCGTGTCGTCGCTCGTCGCGATCCTCGTCGCGGGCCTGCCGGTCACCTTCCTGGTGCAGGTGATGTTCGAGGCGCTGAACTCGTTCCCGCTGATTGCCATCCCGCTGTTCATCCTGGCGGGCGGCATCATGGAGCGCGGCGGGCTCTCGCAGCGCATCGTCGACATCTTCATGCCGCTGATCGGCAGGACCTACGGCGGCCTCGCCATCGTCACCGTGCTCGCGTGCATGTTCTTCGCGGCGATCTCGGGTTCCGGCCCGCCGACCGTGGCCGCCATCGGCTCGATCATGATCCCGTCGATGATCCGCCAGGGGTACCCGCCGACGTTCGCCGGTGGCGTGACCGCGAGCGGCGGCACGCTGGGGATCCTCATCCCGCCGTCGGTGCCGATGATCATCTACGGCGTGAGTTCGGAGACCTCGATCCCGCAGCTGTTTGCCGCCGGGGTCCTGCCGGGAATCCTCGTCGGCGCGCTGCTGATCGGGGCCGCGTACGCGCTGTCGCGCCGCCGCGGGTATCGCTCGCCCGACGCGGTCGTGGATTTCGGCGCGTTCGTGCGGGCCCTGCGGCGGGGCATCTGGGCGCTGCTCGCGCCGATCATCATCCTCGGCGGGATCTACACGTCGGTGTTCACGCCGACCGAGTCGGCCGTGGTCGCCGTGGTGTACGGCCTGTTCGTCTCGACCGCGGTGTACCGCGAGATGGACTTCGCCAAGCTGCGCGAGACCTTCATCTTCTCGGCGACGATCAGCGGCTCGGTGCTGGTGATCATCGCCACGGCGACCGTGTTCGGCCAGATCCTCACGCTGCAGAACATCCCGCAGGACCTCGCGAAGTGGATCGCGAGCCTGTCCGACAACAAGTACGTGATCCTGTTCGTCATCATCGCCGCGCTGATCTTCATCGGCATGTGGATGGACACGATCGCCCAGATCATCCTCCTGACGCCGGTGCTGCTGCCGGTGGTGAAGAGCCTCGGCGTCGACCCGGTGCACTTCGGCATCATCTTCGTGCTGTGCTGCGAGATCGGTTTCCTCACGCCGCCGCTGGGCGTCAACCTGTTCGTCGCGATGCGCCTCACCGGCAGCTCGATCGAGAGCCTGTCGAAGTCCGCGCTGCCGTACGTGGCGGTGCTGATCCTGAGCGTGGTGCTCATCGTGTTCTTCCCGCAGCTCGCGCTCTGGCTTCCCCAGCTGTTCTACGCGCGCTGACCGCGCCGCCCGGGGCTGGTGCTGCGGCGCAGGCGCTTCGCTTTGCGCAATCGCAGTGCGACACATCCAGCGCTGCGCAGTGGTATATCGGCGCGGGGTCTGGTGAAATCGGTCACTCAACCTCGGAGGTGGGCACATGGGCAAGATGATCAGCTACCAGCGTCCGGACGGACAGAGCGTCGACGGCTATCTCGCGGAACCCGCGCAGGCGGCCGGCGCACCGGGCATCGTCGTCATCCAGGAATGGTGGGGTCTCAACGACCAGATCAAGGGCGTGGCGGACAAGCTCGCCGCGGCGGGCTACCGCGCGCTGGTGCCGGACCTGTATCGCGGCAGGAGCGCGCTGGAGGCGAACGAGGCGCAGCACCTGATGGAAGGCCTGAATTTCGGCGACGCCGCCGGGCAGGACGTCCGCGGCGCCGTCCAGCACCTGAAGGCGACGGGCAGCCGCAAGACCGGCGTGACCGGCTTCTGCATGGGCGGCGCGCTGACGCTGCTGTCGGCCGTGCACGTTCCGGAGTCCGACGCGGGCGTCGTGTGGTACGGCTATCCGCCGCTCGAGTACGTGGATGCTGCGAAGATCCGCGCGCCGCTGCTCGCGCACTGGGCGACCGATGATGCCGCGTTCGCCTACGCCAACGTCGCCAAGCTCGAGGACAAGCTGCGCGCGGCGCAGGTGAATTTCGAGTTCCACAGCTACGACTGCAAGCACGCCTTCGCCAACGAGACCGCGGACGCCAAGAACCTGCCGTTCCTGAAATACGACCCGAAGGCGGCGGAACTGGCATGGCAGCGCACGATGGCGTTCTTCGCGCGGAACCTCCGGTAGGNNGCCCACAGCCCGAGCAGGCCCGCGGGCACCACCGCGGCCGCATGGAGCCAGACCTGCGCGTCGAGCAGCAGGCCGGTGGCGAGAAACGCGATGGTGCGCAGCGAGATGCTCGTCAGCGTGGCGAATCCCAGCGTGGCGCGGAACTGCTCCTTCGACAGGCCGCGGTGCGAGAGGTACATCGCGTAGGGCGGGCCGCCCGCGCCGAAGAGCGTGCTCGTCACCCCGCCCGTGAAGCCCGCCACGTAGGCCCAGCGCGACGCGATGCGCTGCGCCGAGCCCGGATGGCGCGCCAGGCTGTAGATCGCGAATGCCATGGCAAAGACGCCCAGCGCGAGCGTCGCCGCCTGGCGCGGCAGGTTGACGAGCAGCGTCACGCCGGCGACCGTGCCGACGACGATCGCCGGCACCAGGCGCGTCCACTCGCGGCGCACGGCGTTGCGCGGATTCTCGAAGCCGATGCGGAAGGCATTGGCGAGGTCCATGAGCACGAAGAGCGCGAGCGCGAACGGCAGCGGCACGAAGTGCGTCGCGAGCGGAATCGTCACCAGCGCCGCGCCAAAGCCGGTGATGCCGAAAATCACCGAGCCCAGGCAGGCGATGGCGGCGAGCGCGGCGATCTCGGTCGGCGAGACGCTCATGCGGCCGGCTCCGGGATCACGATCAACGCGTCGGCATCGCAGGCGTTCATGCGGCGCAGGGCGTTCACGTAGCGCGGAAAGGGCAAGCCGTAGCGCGCCTCCAGGCGATCGGCGCGCTCGCGCAGGTCGCGCCAGGCCATCCGCGCCGGCGCCCCCTTGAGGGCGAACACGATCACGTTCGGGTCCGACAGCGCGGGCAGGCAGAGCACCGCGCCGCCATAGGTGCTCTCCATGCGCCGCAGAATGCGATCGAGCTGCGGGTCGTCGCTCATGAGATTCATCACCAGCACGCCCGGCTCGCCGAGCGCGCCCCAGGTCGCATCGAAGAACGCCTGCGACGTCAGCGCCCCGGGGACCGACTCGTCCTCGAAGCCGTCGATCACCAGCACGTCGGCACAATCGGGCGCGAGCGCCTCGGCGCCATCGCCGACCTCGACTGCAAGCCGCGCGTCGTCGGGCGGCAGGTGAAACAGACTGCGCGCCACCTCGACCACCCGGGGATCCAGCTCGACGATGCGCGCGCGCGCCTTACGCAGGTGCCGGTGCACGAACTTGGCGAGCGACCCGCCGCCCAGGCCGATCATCAGCAGGTCCCGCGGCTGCGGGTGAAACAGCAGGAACGCCATCATGCAGCGCGTGTAATCGAGGGCGAGCGCCTGCGGGTCGTCCAGCCGCATCGCGCTCTGCACCGCCTCGCCGCCGACGTGCAGCGTGCGCACGCCGCGCGCCTCGCTGACGCTGAGCGCGGGCGGGTGCCGCGGCGGTCGGCCGGATCGCTTCATGCGCCTTGCCGTGCGCGGCTGCGGCGGATGAGCACGAGAATCCCGCCCGCCGCGACGAACGACAGCGCCGCGCCGGCGAGGATCGGCGCGCTGTAGGTGCCGAACCGGTCGTAGGCCGCGCCCGCGAGCGGCGGCCCGAAGAGCGTGCCGATGCCCGCGCCCGTGTACAGGAACCCGATGATCCCGGACACCGCGCGCGGCCCGTAGAGATCCATGACGATCGTCGGCGACAGCGCGACGAAGCCGCCGTAGAACGCGCCGAAGAGGAAGGCGAATGCGGCGAGCAGCCAGTAGTCGCGCGCCAGCCACCAGACGATCAGCATCCCGCCCAGGCCGGCATACATGAGCGCGAGCGACGGCTGGCGCCCGAAGCGGTCGGCCAGGCCGCCGATGGTGAAGCGCCCGACGAGGCTGCCCAGGCCGATCAGGCTGACCAGCGCCACGCCCTCGCCTTCGCCATAGCCCTGATCCTGCGCAAAGGACGCCAGGTGCACCATGGGCACGAACAAGCCGAAGCAGGCGATCAGGCCGCAAGCGTAGAGAATCCAGAACGCCTCGCTGCGCAGCGCCTCGCCGAGCGTCGCGCCGGGCAGCGCGGCGCGGTCCGTGCGCGGCGCTCCGGCGGCGCCGTGCCGCGCCGGATCGTCGTCGATGGCGAGGGCCGCGGCGCCCGCCACCACCAGCACGCCGAGCGCAAGGAGCTGGTAAGCCGCGCGCCATCCGGCCAGACCGATCAGCCAGGTCGCGAGCAGCGGTCCGAGAAAATTGCCGGCGCCGATGCCAGCGATGGCCAGCCCGGAGGCAAACGCGCGGTTCTGCACGAACCACGGCTGCACCGCGCCGACCGACGGCACATAGGTCAGGCCCACGCCGACGCCGATGCCGACGCTGTAGGTGACGTAGAGCGCCTCGACCGACGTCGCGACGCTCGCCAGCCCGAGCGCGGCCACGAGGCAGACCACCCCGGCAAGCGTCACGCGCCGCGGGCCGAGG
Source organism: Betaproteobacteria bacterium UBA6904 (assembly GCA_002451175.1). Taxonomy (GTDB): domain Bacteria; phylum Pseudomonadota; class Gammaproteobacteria; order Burkholderiales; family SG8-39; genus 2-02-FULL-66-14. The sequence continues at coordinate 10,455 of DKBI01000310.1, read as the reverse complement.
CGGTCGGCGAGCACGCCGCCCGGCGCGCCGAGCGAGAACCACAGGAACGCCGCCACCGAAAACACCAGCGCGACGTTCGCGCGCGACGCCGCGAACTCGGTCTGGAACGCCGCGAAGAAGGCAGCGAAGGAATACGCCGCGCCGAAGCCCACGAACATCAGCGTGAAGGCCGCCGCGACGACCACCCAGCCGTAGTCGAGCCGCCGCGCCTTCAGGGCGCCTCCCCGGCCATCGCGCTCAAGCGAGCGCGCCGCGCGCGTCGATCGACCAGAGCGCCTCGACGCGACCCGAGCGCACGCAGACGTAGTGCTCGTAGAGGTTGACCGTCGGGTCGCAATGCCCAGGGACGAGCAGCAGCTTCTCGCCCAGCGCCGGCGATGCGGCCCCGGCGGCGACCTCGAGGACGCCGTGCTCGTCGGAAACGCGCACGCAGCGCACCCCCTCGCGCTGCCAGACCAGCGGCAACCCGGAGTCCACGCTCGACGCCTTGAGGCCGGCGTCCACGACAGCGCGCTCCGGCACCGGCCGGCTCATGACGGTGGCCAGCACGAACAGCGCATGCTCGAAGCGCGGCAGCGGCGCCTGCCACTCGTTGCGCGCGTAATCCGCATCCATGAAGACGTAGGAGCCGGGCTGGATCTCGTCATACGCGCCCGACTCGATTTCGAACATGAAGCTGCCGCTGCCCGCGCCGGTGACGCGCGCACAGGCGATCCCGGCCGCCTCGATGCGCGCGCGCGTCTCGCGCACCGCGGCGGCGGCCTGGGCGATCGCCGCACGGCGCTCGGTCGCCGCGCGCACGTGCTGCGCGGCGCCGTGGTAGGCCTGCAACCCGGAGAACGCGAGGTGCTCGCAGCGCGCAATGGCCTTCGCCAACTCGAGCGCCGGCGCCCCCGGGGCCACGCCGCAGCGTCGCGCGCCCACGTCGACCTCCACGTAGACGTCGAGAGACGATCCGGCCGCTGCGCAGGCCGCTTCGAGTGCGGCGACGTTTCCGGCGTCGTCCACGCACACCCCGAGCCGCGCGCGCCGCGCGAGCTGGGCGAGACGCGCGAGCTTGGGCGCGCCGACGACCTCGTTCGAGACGAGCACGTCGCCGATTCCGCCCGCCACCATCGCCTCGGCCTCCGACACCTTCTGGCAGCACACGCCCACCGCGCCCGCCGCCACCTGCCGGCGCGCAATCTCCGCGCACTTGTGCGTCTTGGCATGCGCTCGCACGCGCGCGCGGCCCGCCACCGCGTCGCGCAGGCGCTGCAGATTACGCTCGAAGGGTTCCAGGTCGACGATCAACGCGGGCGTGTCCACTTCCTCGAGCCGCATGCCGATTTCAGCTGGCGCGCGCATGGCTCAGGCCCCCGCGGGGCGCGTCCGGCTGCGCCAGCCGAGCCAGGCGATCCCCGCCATGACGATGGCAATCAGGGGCAGCGCGGAAAGATTGACCTTTTCCCATCCCGCGTTGGTGACGATCAGGCCCGAGCTGAACGACGACAGGGCCATCGTCACGAAGATCGCGGTGTCGTTCGCGCCCTGCGCCTTGGCGCGCTCTTCCGGCCGATAGGTTTCGGTGAGCAGGGTCGTGCCGCCGACGTAGAGGAAATTCCAGCCCACGCCGAGCAGCACGAGCGACCACCAGAACTGCGGCACGCCGACGCCCGAGAGCGCGACGAGGATCGCGCCCAGGTTGAGCAGCGCGCCGGCGAACATCACCGGAAGCACCCGGAAGTGGCGGACCAGCGCGCCGGTGACGAACGACGGCGCGAACATGGCGATGACGTGCGACGAAATCACGAAGGCCGCCTCGCCATAAGGGTGGCCGCAGGCGCCCATGGCGATCGGCGTCGACGTCATGAGCAGGTTCATGACGCCGTAGCCGATCGCGCCGGCGAGCACGGCGACGATGTACTTCGGCTGCGCCGCGATCTCGCGCAGCGGCCGCCCCGTCGACGATCGCTCGGCGGCGCTCGGCTCGGGAATCCGAATCCGGCTGATCAGCGCGATCGTGACGACGACGAACGCGATCAGCGCGAGATAGGCGCCGAGGAATTTCGGCTGCAGCAGGTCGATGGTGTAGCGGCTCGTGGTCGGCCCGAGAATCCCGCCCACCAGCCCGCCGGCGAGCACGAGCGAAATCGCGGTGGGCCGGAAGTCGGCGCTCGCCGCGTCGGCGGCCGCGAACCGGTAGTACTGGCCGAACGCGTTGAACGTGCCCCACACCAGCGTCCCGGCGCACAGCAGCCAGAAATTCTGCAGGCTGATCGCCATCGCGCAGACGAGCGCGCCGACGATGCCCACCGCGGCGCCGCGCATCAGGCCGTTGCGGCGCCCGACGCGCTTCATGTACAGGGACGCGGGCAGCGTGGTGATCGCGCCGCCGATCACCCAGCACGTGACGGGCAGCGTGGCGAGCGCCGCGATCGGCGCGAGCGCCAGGCCGGCCAGGCCGTTGATGGCGATGAGCGTCGAATTGTTCGTGAACAGCATCGCCTGGCAGGCGGCGAGCAGGGCGACGTTGCGGCGAATACTGTCCATGTATACAGTGTCAGGATGGGCAAGGCGATTGTAGCTTCTGCCGCCGAGGCGCTCGACGCGAAAGGCGAAACGCTCTACCTGCGCGGCGCGCGCTCGCGCCTGCAGGGGCGCTTCGAGACGGACGCGCGCGAGGCCTTCGACGACGGCTGGGTGCGCGAGGACGAGCCGGCCGCGCCGCTCGAGACGCGCGTCGTCGAGGAACGCGCGCGCTCGATCATCGCCACGAACGACTCGCCGGACGTGCCGTTCGAGCAGTCGATCAATCCCTACCGGGGTTGCGAGCACGGCTGCGCGTACTGCTATGCCCGCCCGAGCCATGCCTACCTCGAGCTGTCGCCGGGGCTCGATTTCGAGTCGCGCCTGTTCGCGAAGACCAACGCGGCGGAGCTCCTGCGCAGGGAGCTGGCGCGGCCGGGCTACGCCGTGAAGCCGATCGCCTTCGGCACAAACACGGACTGCTATCAGCCCATCGAGCGCCGCTACGGCATCATGCGCGGAATCCTCGAAGTGCTCGCCGCGTGCGATCACCCGCTGTCCATCGTCACCAAGTCGGCGCTCGTCGAGCGCGACCTCGACCTGCTCTCCGCGATGGCGAGCAGGAACCTGGCCAGGGTCTTCGTGTCGATCAACACGCTCGACCGCAAGCTCGCCCGCCGGCTGGAGCCGCGCGCCGCGAGCCCGCAACGGCGCCTGGACACGCTGCGCGCGCTGGCGCAGGCGGGCGTGCCCTGCGGCGTGATGGTGGCGCCGATCATTCCCGCCCTGACCGACGCCTCGATCGAGGACGTGCTCGGCGCGGCCGCCGCGGCGGGCGCAACCAGCGCGGGATACATCCTGATGCGCCTGCCGCACGAGGTGAAGCCGCTGTTCAAGGAGTGGCTCGGCACGCACTACCCGGAGCGTTCCGCGCACGTCATGAGCATCGTCCGCCAGCTGCGCGGCGGCCGCGAGAACGACCCCCGCTTCGGCGCGCGCATGACCGGCACCGGTCAGCACGCCGACGTGATCGCCAGCCGCTTCGCGATCGGCTGCCGCAAGCACGGCCTGAATCGCCAGCGGCGCGGCGAGGAGCCGCTCGANNTCTGGTTTTGTAAGCTCTATGTAAGGAAGCCAACGCGCGTAGCGCTCGCTGCAGCCTTCGTCGCCATGGGCGTCGGCATCGAATTCATTCAGGGCGCTACCGGCTACCGCAGTTTCGAGCTGCTCGACATGGTGGCGAACACCGTCGGCGTGCTGCTCGGCTGGTGCGCAGCGATCTTCATCCCTTTCCCGCAGCGCCCGCGATAGCGACATCAGTCGCATTGATAGCGCAGCGCAGCAACATGGCGCGCGTTGATGCGCGTCAAGCCGCAGGGTCGCCTCGCGAGGGCAATTGATCTAAGTTGGCGCATCGTGCACCGCGTCTGCCGGAGGAGCGCCGGATGAGCAATCGCATCAGCATCCTGATCGTGTCGGGTTCCCTGGAGCGGCTGCAGATGGCCGCGATGATCGCGTCCGTCGGCGCGGTGAGCGGTCATGCCGTCACGGTGTTCCTGTCCATGAACGCGCTCGCCCAGTTCCGCAAGGGAACCATCACGGCCGCGCCGAGCGAGGGCGAATTCGGCCGCCTCATGCTGCAGAAGGGCGCGCCCCCGTTCCGCCAGTTGTTCGAGCAGGCGGTCGAGCTCGGCGAGGCGAAGATTCACCCCTGCTCGATGGCGATGGACCTCCTCGGCTATGACGCCGCGGACATCGAGCCGTACATCGGCGAAGCCATGGGACTGACGAAATTCCTCGACGAGGCGAGCGAGGGACAGGTCTGGACGTTCTAACGCAAGGAGCAGGCACGATGGCCAATCGCAAGACGATCGACGCCCGCGGCAGCTTCTGCCCGGGGCCGCTCATGGAATTGATCGCCGGCATGAAGATGATCGCGATCGGCGACGAGATCGAGATCCTGTCCTCCGACAAGGGCTCGGCGAACGAGATCCCGGAATGGCTTCGCAAGGCCAAGCACGAGCACCTGGGCACGGAGGAGAAGGACGGCGTCTGGCATGTGCTCGCCCGAAAAACCCACTGACGGACGGTCGCAGCAACCACCACGGAGGTCACCATGAAGATCCTGATCGTAGGCGGCGGAATGGGCGGCACCATTCTCGCCAACAATCTCGCCCGGCGGCTCACCACCGAGCTGCGCAGCGGGAAGGTGCGCATGACGATGCTCACCGCATCGGATCGCCACATGTACCAGCCGGGGCTGCTGTATCTGGCGATCGGCCGCATGACGCCCGAGGAGCTTTACCGCGACCAGGCGAGCCTGCTCGAGCCGGGCATTGACCTGCACGTGGATCCGGCGGAGGAGTTCCGCCTGGACAAGAACGAGGTGAAGACCAAGAGCGGCAAGGTGCATGGCTACGACGTGCTCGCCATCGCGACCGGCGCGCGGCCGACGCCCGAGGAGATTCCCGGCCTGGCCGAGAATTCCGAGCAGTTCTACACCGAGGAGACGGCGGTCCGGATGTTCAAGCGGCTGCAGGCCTTCCAGGGCGGCAAGATCGTCGTCGCCATGGGCGTGCCGCACAAGTGCCCGATGGCGCCGCTCGAGATCATCTTCATGATGCACGACTATTTCCGCGACCGCGGGATCCTCGACAAGGTGAAGCTGCATTACACCTACCCGATCGGCCGCGTGCACACGCTGGAGAACGTCGCCAAGTGGGCGGCCCCGGAGATGGACCGTCTCGGCATCACCTACGAGACGATGTTCAACGTCAAGGAAGTCGACGGCGCGAAGAAGGTCGTGCGCAGCGAGGAAGGCAGCGAGACCGACTACGACCTGCTCGTGTCGATCCCGGCGCACCGCGGCATGGAGGTCATCGAGAAGAACAATCTCGGCCAGCGCGGCTGGATTCCGACGCACCGCCACACGCTGAACATGGAGGGCCGCAGCAACGTCTTCGTGCTCGGCGACACGACCAACCTGCCGATCAGCAAGGCGGGCTCCACCGCGCACTTCGAAGCCGAGGTGATCGGCGAGAACATCGCCGCGCTGGTGCGGCTGGGCGCGCCGGTGCGCGAGTACGACGGCAAGGTGTTCTGCTTCATCGAGGCAGGCAAGGACCGCGCCACGTACGCCATGTTCGATTACCAGAACCCGCCGCAGCCCCGGGCGCCGACGCGCGCCGTGCACTGGTTCAAGGTGGCCTACAACAAGCTGTACTGGGCCTCGGCCCGCGGACTTCTCTGAGCGAGGCCGCCATGACCGATACCACGACGGAACAAGCGGCGATCAGCGCCGAGATCGAGCGCGTGCTGGCCGCCGCACGCGACTCGACGAGCGACGAGATGGTGTCGCGCCTCGCCGGCACCGTGGGCGACGCGATGGACCTCGTCGACCGTGTCAACCGCACGGGCCTGGCGCGCGCGATCCCCGCGCTCGCCGACCTGGTGAACAACGGCGACCTGGACCGGCTGGCGAAGCTCGCGCGGGTCTACGGCTCGGCGGAGGACGCGCTGAGCGACGAGATGGTGGGGCGCATCGCGGAAACCGCGGCCGAGGGGCTGTCGCTGCTCGACCGCCTGACCCGCGGCGGCGCATTCCGGATGGTCGAGATGCTCGCGCAGCTCGAATCCTCGGGGAGCCTGCAGCGCATCGCCGAGACGCTGCCGCGCCTGGCGCAGAAGCTGGACATGCTCGAGCGCATGCTGCACGCCTTCGAAGCCGCGGCGTCGGAATCCGCGACCGAGCCGGGACCGAGCGGCGGCCTGGGCGGCATGTGGCGCCTGATGGCCGACCTGGGCAACCAGGAATCGCTCCAGTATCTCGTCAACGTCGGCAAGGAGCTGCGCAAGCATCCGCCGCGCTGAGCGCGGGCTCAGGCGTCCCAGAGCCTGAGCAGCAGCGGGAAGAGAAATGCCGTCAGCAGGCCGTTGAGGCCCATGGCGAGGCCGGCGAACGCCCCCATGGTCTCGGACACCTGGAACGCGCGCGCCGTGCCGATGCCGTGGGCGGCCACGCCCACGGCAAAGCCGCGCACCGCGGGATCGCCGATGCGCAGCAGGTCGAGGGTGCCGCGCGCCAGCACGGCGCCGAGAATCCCCGTGGTGACGACCAGGACGGCGGTGAGCGACGGCAGCCCCCCGAGCTTCTCGGCGATCCCCATGGCGATCGGCGTGGTCACGGACTTGGGCGCGAGCGAAAGCAGCGTCTCACGGCTCGCGCCCAGGAGCCAGCCGATGCCGACCGCCGACCCCGCGGCAACGACGGAACCGGCGAGCAGCGCCCCGCAGAGCGGAACGAGGTTCTTCTTCAGCGTCGCGAGATTTGCATAGAGCGGGACCGCCAATGCCACCGTTGCCGGGCCGAGCAGGAAGTGCACGAACTGCGCGCCATCGAAGTACACCGGATACGGCGTCCCGGTGAACCAGAGCAGCGCCACGAGCATCGCCACCGAAAGCGCCACCGGATTGGCGAGCGGATTCATGCGCGCCTTCTGGTAGATCCAGTACGCCGCCTGGTAGGCCACGAGCGTCGCCGTCAGCCCGAGCAGCGGCGAGGCCGAGAGGTAGACCCAGAAATCGGCGAACCGCCCGCTCACCGCTGCAGCCCCTTCATGACGAGCGCGGTGACGCCGATGGTGATCACGGTGCTGGCGACGAGCGCGACGGCGATCGGCAGCCACTCGGCGCCGAGACGCTGGAAATGCAGCATGACGCCGACGCCGGCCGGAACGAACAGCAGCGACAGGTGCGCCAGCAGCGCGTTGCAGGTCGAGCGCAGCCAATCGGGGGTGGCGCCACGCGCAAGCAGCGTGAGAAAGAGCAGCAGCATGCCCACCACCGGCCCCGGAACCGGCAACGCCGCGAAGTGCACCACGGCCTCGCCGATCAGCTGGTAGACCAGCAGCAGAGTGAAAGCGGCCAGCATCGCCGCGCATCTTACGTTACGCTCGGCGCATGAGCACCTCGCGAGCGCGCCGCCTGCTGGAGGCGCCCGTGCTGCCCACGCTGCTTTGGCTCGCGGCGCCGGGCGCGCTGCTGGTGCTGACGCAGTCCGCGGTCTCCATCAGCGACACCTATTTCGTCGGCCGGCTCGGCACCGAGGCGCTGGCCGGCCTCGCGCTGGTCTTTCCGCTGGTCATGCTCCTGCAGATGATCTCCGCGGGCGCGATGGGCGGCGGCATTTCCTCCGCCGTGGCCCGCGCGCTCGGCGCGGGGCACGAGGCCCGCGCGCGCCGGCTCGTCGTGCATGCGATGGTGATCGCGCTCGTGCTCGGCGTTGCGTTCACCGTCATCCTGCTGGTGCTCGGGCGGCCGATCTACGCGCTCCTCGGCGGCAGCGGCGCGGTGATCCACAACGCCCTGGAGTATTCGGACGTGCTGTTCTGCGGGGCGGTGCTGGTGTGGATCGCCAATACGTTCGCGAGCATCCTGCGCGGGAGCGGCAACACGCTCGTGCCGGCGCTCGCGCTGATCGGCGCGGCGTTCGTCCACGTGCCGCTGTCGTTCGGCCTCGTGCTCGGGGCCGGGCCGATGCCCCGGCTCGGCATCGCCGGCGCTGCCCTCGCCTACCTCATCGCCGCGGGCTGCGCCGCCGTGGTCACCGGCACCTACCTCTGGAACAGCCCGCTGCGGCCGGCGCGCAGCGAGCTGCGGCTCGATCCGCACCTGTTCCGCGAGATCCTGCGCGTCGGCCTGATTTCCTCCGTGTCCTCGGTGCAGACGGTGCTCGCGGCGGTGATCGTCACCGGACTGGTCGGCCGTTTCGGCGCCGCCGCGCTGGCGGGCTATGGCGTCGGCATCCGGCTCGAGCTGCTGCAGGTGCCGCTCGTCTTCTCGGTCGGGCAGGCGCTGGTGATCCTGGTGGGCACGCACGTCGGCGCCGGCCAGGGCGCGCGCGGCAAGCGCATCGCCTGGACCGGGGCGGGTCTGGCGGCCACGGTCTCGGCCGTCATCGGCTTCGGCGCGGCGCTGTTCCCGGCCGCCTGGGTGACGCTGTTCAGCGCCGATCCCGCGGTGATCGAGGCAGGCAGCCAGTACCTGCGCATCGTCGGCCCCTTCTACCCGCTCTTCGGCGTGAACATCGCGCTGTATTTCGCCTCGCAGGGCCGCGGCCGCGTCGCATGGCCGGTGTTCGCGGGAACCTTGCGGCTCGCAATCGTCGCCGCCGGCGGCATCGCCTGCGTGTCGCTCGGCGCGCCGCTGTGGGCGGTCTTCGTCGTGCTGGCCGCGGGGATCGCGGTGATGGGATCGGTCACGGCCTGGGCCGTGAACCGTTCCGACTGGACGCGCTAGCGCGAAGCCGGGGCGCCCGGCCGGTGCCGGTCAAGCCAGGAATTCGATCAGCGCGTCGAGAACGGCGTCGGGCGCTTCGGCCATGAGCGAATGGCCCGCGGCCTCGACGATCACGCTGCGCGCGCCGGGCACGGCCTGCACGAGGGACTGCGCCGCGCGCGGCGGCGTCATGAGATCGCGCCGGCCGAGGATGAACAGCGCGGGGCATTGCACCTTTGCCGCGCTCTCCAGTCCCGCCGTGTAGTCGTTGCAGGCCTTGAGCCCGGCATGCAGGACGCCCGGCGCCAGACGCCCGAGCCGTGCGAGCGTGTCGCCGTACATCCACATCCCGGGATTCGGATTGCGGCCGAGCGGCACTTCCGGCGCATGGCCCCAGATCGTCTCCATGTCGTAGGCCGCAGGGTCGTTGCGTTGCGCCGCCCCGAGGAACGCATCGCTCACCTTCATCGGGAACGCCGTGCCGATCATCACCAGCCGGTCCACGCGCGCCGGATGCCGCGCGGCGCACTCCAGCGCGGTGAGCGAGCCCAGCGAATGTCCGACGAGGCTCGCGCGGCCGACGCCGGCCGCATCGAGCACGCGCGGCACCCAGTCGGCGAGCGCCTCCACGCGCTCCAGGGGCGGACCCGCGGAGCGCCCGTGCCCGGGCAGATCGATCGCCAGCACGTTGCGGCCGTGATAGCCGAAGTAACGGCTCTGCAGCCCGAACCACGAATGATCGAGACCCGCGCCGTGCAGGAACGCGACGGTCGGCCGCGAGGCATCGATCGCATGCGCCGCGGTGTAGGCGAACACCGCCTTGGCGTCGACGACGAAATTCACCGCGCCGCCTTCAGGCCGCGCTCGAGGTCGCCGACGAGATCGTCGGCATCTTCCAGGCCGATCGACAGGCGCACCGTGCCCGCGCCGATGCCGGCCTTCTCGAGATCGGCCTCGGACATGCGGTAGTGCGTCGTGCTCGCCGGATGAATGACCAGCGATTTCGCGTCCCCGACGTTGGCGAGGTGCGAGAACACGCGCAGGCTCTCGATGAACCGCCGCCCGCCCTCGCGCCCGCTCTTCAGGTCGAACGAGAACACGGCCCCCGCGCCGCGCGGCAGCAGCCGTTTCGCGAGCGCGTGGTCCGGATGGTCGGGCAGCTCCGGATACATCACCTGCGACACCATCGGGTGCGCCGCGAGGTAGGCGACGACCTTGCGCGCATTCTCGACGTGCCTCGGCATGCGCAGGTGCAGCGTCTCGATGCCCTGGAGGATCTGGAACGCCGTCATCGGCGCCATGCAGGCGCCGAAGTCGCGCAATCCCTCGCGCCGCGCGCGCAGCAGGAACGCGCGCGTGCCCGACTCTTCCTCGAAATCCATGCCGTGAAAACCTTCGTAGGGCTCGCTGATCTGCGGAAACCGGCCGCTCGCCTCCCAGTCGAAGCGGCCGGAGTCGACCAGCACGCCGCCGATCGCCGTGCCATGCCCGCCGAGGAACTTGGTCGCCGAGTGATAGACGAGATCCGCGCCCAGCGTGAAGGGCTGCATCAGGTAGGGCGTCGTGAACGTCGAGTCGACGAGCAGGGGCACGCCCGCCGCGTGCGCAATCGCCGCCACCTCCGGAATGTCGAGCACGTCCAGCCCGGGATTGCCGAGCGTCTCGCCGAAC
>DKBI01000006.1 GCA_002451175.1 Betaproteobacteria bacterium UBA6904 | reverse complement strand
TGCCCCTGGCGCTCGCGGCCTGTGCCGGCATGATGCCCGGCGGCAACTCGATCAAGGTCAATTTGACCGGGAACGAGGAGGTCCCGCCGCTTTCTGTCGCCGGTTCCGGCAGCGGCGCCATATCGATCGGCGCGGACGGCTCGGTCGCGGGCAGCGTTACCACGACGGGTGTAGAAGGCACGATGGCACACATCCACATGGGCGCGCGCGGCGCGAACGGACCGGTGATCGTCCCGCTTACCAAGAGCGGAGATACCTACAGCGTCCCGGCGGGCGCGAAACTCAACGAGGCGCAGATGCAGGCGTTCAAGGCCGGCAACCTCTACGTCAACGTGCACACCGCCCGCAACAAGGGCGGGGAAGTGCGCGGGCAACTGCAGCCCTAGCGCGCGCCTGCGGGCGGGAAGGGGCTAACGCAGCCCAGCGACGTATTCCGCAACCGCCTTGATTTCGGCGTCGTTCATCTTCGCCGCGATGGTGCGCATCATGGCGCCCGGATCGTTCGCCCGTGCGCCCGCCTTGAACGACTTCAGCTGGGCTTCGATGTACTCGGCGTACTGACCGGCGATGCGCGGGTACTGGCTGGGAATGCCGGCTCCGTCCGGGCCGTGGCAGCCGGAACACGCCGCGACGCCCGTCGCGAGGTTGCCGCCGCGATAGACCCTCTGCCCCTGCAGCGCGAGGTTCTTGTCCTTTGCCGTCTCCGGCTTGAGCTTCTGCGACGCGTAGAATGCGGCGACGTTGCGCATGTCCTCATCGGAAAGATTCGCCACCATCCCGGCCATGACGGCACTCTCGCGCTCGGCCTTCTTCCCGCCGACGGGCTTGAAGTTCACGAGTTGCTTGTAAAGGTACTCGGGAAACTGGCCGGCCACCTTCGGGTTCGCAGCCACCGTGCTGTTGCCGTCACCGGCGTGGCAGGCTACGCAGATGTTGTTGGCGATCTGCTGCCCCTTCGCGAGATCGGGCTTGGCGGTCCCCTGTGCGACGCTCAGCGTCGGCAGCGCCAGAGTGAGTGCCGCCAGGGCCATTGCTCGAATCATGGTGCCAATCTCCCGAACCGGATCGAAGTGCGCAATTTTATTAGAATTTTCAGGACCCTCCACAGCCAATGCAGATCTTTTCCCAAGCCGCGTTCGTCGCCTCCGCCGGCCAGCGTGCCGAATTTCCGCCTGAAGGTCCGCCCGAGATCGCCTTCATGGGCCGGTCCAACGTCGGCAAGTCGAGCGCAATCAACGCGCTGACCGGCCGCCGCCGGCTTGCCTTTTCGAGCAAGACGCCCGGGCGCACGCAGACCGTCAATTTTTTCGACCTCGGGCAGGGAGGTCGCTTGGTCGATCTGCCGGGGTACGGATATGCGAAGGTTGCGAAGACCGAGCGCGCCAAGTGGGAGGGGCTCGTCAGCAGCTATCTGAATTCGCGCTCTACGCTGGCCGGCGTCGTCGTCATCATGGACGCCCGCCATCCGATGACGCCGCAAGACGCGCGCCTCCTCGAGTGGCTCGCGCCGTTCAAGCTGCCGATCCTCGCGCTGCTCACCAAGGCGGACAAGCTGACGCGTGCCGAGCGTAACGCGGTGCTGGCACAGACGCGCCGGGTGCTGCCCGAGGTCCTGCTGTTTTCCAGCGTCAGCCGCGAGGGCGTGGAGGAGGCCCGCGAACATCTGGCCCGCTGGCTGCCCGAACCGAGTTCGCACAGCCGAAAATAAAAGCGCCCCCGGCAAGGGGAATGCAACCGGGGGCGGAACGCCTCGACAAGCGCCGAGGCACCCGCTCAGGGAGGAGAAGCGGGAGACGATTCACACCGTCTGCAGTTAAGATACGGCCACCGCGGAAAAGTTCCCGCGCCGGCGCAGGTCGCGCGAAAACCCCGCAACTATCGTCCAATCAGGAACTTATGAACATCTACGGCGGCTTCCCCTCGGTCCGCATGCGGCGCATGCGGCGCAGCGATTTCTCGCGCCGGCTGATGCGCGAGAACGTGCTCACTGCAAACGACCTGATCTACCCGGTCTTCGTGCTGGACGGGAAAAACCGCATTGAAAAAGTGGCCTCGATGCCGGGCGTCGAGCGCATGACCGTCGATCGGTTGCTGCACGTCGCGGAACAGTGCGTGAAACACCACGTTCCCGTCATGGCGCTCTTCCCCGTGATCGACGCCCGGCTGAAATCGCTCGACGGCCGGGAGGCGTACAACCCGAAGGGCCTCGTGCCGCGCGCGGTGGCGGCGCTCAAGAAGCGTTTTCCGGACCTCGGCGTGATGACGGACGTTGCGCTCGACCCCTACACCTCGCACGGCCAGGACGGCGTCATCGACCGCACGGGCTACATCATCAATGACGTGACGCTCGACGTGCTCGAGAAGCAGGCGCTGGCGCAGGCCGAAGCCGGCGTGGACATCGTCGCGCCTTCCGACATGATGGACGGGCGCATCGGCCGCATCCGCCAGGCCCTCGAAAAGAAGGGCCACATCCACACGAAAATCATGGCCTATTCGGCCAAGTACGCCTCGGGGTTCTACGGTCCATTCCGGGACGCCGTGGGCTCCGCGAAGAATCTCGGCAAAGCGGACAAGAAGACCTACCAGATGGATCCCGCCAATTCCGACGAAGCGCTTTGGGAGGTCGGGCTCGACCTCGCCGAGGGCGCCGACATGGTGATGGTGAAACCGGGCATGCCCTACCTGGATGTGGTGCGGCGCGTGAAGGACGAATTCAGGGCGCCGACCTTCGTCTACCAGGTGAGCGGCGAATACGCGATGCTGCGCGCCGCAATCGGCAACGGCTGGCTGCCGGAGTCCTGCGTGATGGAATCGCTGCTCGCCTTCAAGCGCGCGGGCGCGGACGGCATCCTGACCTACTTCGCGCTCGAGGCGGCGAAAGCGCTCAAGGCCTAGCCGAACACCAGCGTCACCCCGCACGCCTCCTCGGCGTTGATTGCCCACGATCCGTCGCGCAGCGCGATCGGCGAAAAGCCGCCGCGATGTAACTGTTCCGCCGCCTTGGCGCGATCTGCCACGCGGATGAAAAGTGCCGCGACCAGCGGCTTTCCGCGCAGCGGCAGCTGCGCGCCATCCAGACGGTGGCCGAGCTTCCAGCGCGAGGCCAGCGCGATCGGCGCGGTCCCCGTTTGCACGAGGAGCCCTTCCTCGATCGGCCAGGGTTTGTCGTCGAAGATCGCCGCATAGCGGGCCGCCGTCGCATGCGNNCGGAACGCCGCGTCGTGCGTGCCGTCCGCGAGCCGCACGGGACGCGAGAAATCGAGCGGCGGATCGGCGGCGATGCCTGCCTTGCCCAGCGATGCGTGCGCCGCGTTCGCGTTGTCGGTCGCCAGCGCCACGGCCGCGAGCCCCTCGCCCTTCGCGAGAAAGTCGGTGAAGTACTGCAGCGCCGGATGCGGCCGCGGCACGGCCATCAGCTCGAGATAATCCCGCCCGAACATGATGCAGTGGTTCTGCGATCCCAGCGTGTGATAGCCCGTCGGGGTCAGCGTGAACCCCATGCGTGCATAGGTCTCGTGCGCGCGCTCGAGATCGCGCGTCAGGATGACGACGTGATCGATGCCGAGGACATGCGGGCGCATCGTCCCATTGTAGACCCCGCGGCGCGCCGCTGAATCGCGCGCGCCTGCCGCCTCGACCTAGCCAGCGTTGAGTTTGTTGAGCGTCTTCAGGAAGTCTTCGGCGTTCTGGTAGCCGACGACGCGCAGGCCCTTGATCTCCCGGCCCTGCGCGTCGAAGAAGATGATCCCCGGGGGGCCGAAGAGTGAGAAGCGTTTCAGCAGCAGCTTGTGCGCCTCGGTATTGGCCGTGACGTCGGCCTGCAGCAGGAGCATCTGGTCGAAGCGCGCCCGGACGCGCGCGTCGGTAAACGTGAACGCTTCCATTTCCTTGCACGACACGCACCAGTCGGCGTAGAAATCGAGCATCACGGGCCGTCCCGCGGCGCGCAGCCGTTCCTCGAGCTCGGTCACGGAATTCACGGGCACGAATTTCACCGGTGCAACGGCCGGGCCGCCAGCCTGCAGCACGCCGCCGAGCGGCCGCAGGGGGTCGCGGCTGCCCGCCAGCGCGCCGATGAGAAGCGCGACGCCCGCGATCAGGGCCATGAACCCGACGGCCTTCGCCAGCCGTTCGGCCGCATGCGCG
>DKBI01000281.1 GCA_002451175.1 Betaproteobacteria bacterium UBA6904 | reverse complement strand
CGTCGATGTGCAGGTCGCCCTTCGCCTCGATCTCCAGGTCCAGCAGCCCGTGCCGCGCGATCTGGTCGAGCATGTGCTCGAGAAACGGAATGCCGGTGGCAAAGCGGCCCGCGCCGCTGCCGTCCAGATTGAGCCGGACCCGGATCTGCGTCTCCTTCGTGTTGCGGACGACCTCCGCGGTTCTCATCACAGCGCCTCTCGCATCGCGTTGAGCAGTATACGATTTTCCTCCGGCGCGCCGACCGTCACGCGCAGGCAGTTCGCCATGAGCGGGTGCGCGCCGTGAAAGCTGCGCACCAGCACGCCCTGCCGCCGCAGCGCCTCGTCCGTGCGCTGCGCGTCGCGCACGCGCACGAGCAGGAAGTTCGCACGCGAAGGGAACACCGTGACGCCGCCGAGCGCCGCGAGCTGCCCGGCGAGGCGCTCGCGCTCGGCGCGGATGGTTTCGGCCTGGGCTTCGAGCACGTCCAGGTGCTCGAGCGCGAACTCTGCGGCGATCTGCGTGAGCACGCTGACGTTGTAGACCTGCCGCACCTTGTTGAANNATCACGGCCGCGACGTCGTCCTCGGGATAGAGCACCCCGGTGGGATTGTTCGGATACGCCAGATAGATCAGCGCCGGGCGCAACTCGCGCACTTTCGCCACGAACGCCTCGCGGTCGAAGGCAAAGTCCTCGCGCAGCGGCACGCTGGCGAGCGTCATGCCAAACAGGTTGGCGTTCATCCGGTAGACGACGAAGGTCGGCTCCGGGATCAGCATCACCGCGCCCGGCCGGGCGAGCGTCAGCGTGACGATCTGGATGAGATCGTCCGAGCCGTTGCCCAGCAGCAGCTCCATGCCGGCCGGCACCGCCATGCGTTGCGCCAGCTGGTCGCGCAGTCGCTTGCCGGTCGGCTCGGGATAGCGGTTGATCTCCGCCTCGGCGAGCCGCGCGGCGAGCGCCTGGCGCAACTCCTCCGGCAGGCGATAGGGAAGTTCCATCGCGTCGAGCTTCACCATGCCGGTGGAATCCGGCACCGGATAGGCCTTGAGCGACAGGATCTCCTGCCGGACGAGCTGTTGCGGCGTCAGCGGCATGTCATTCGCAGCGCATGCGCGCCGAACGCGCATGCGCGGTGAGGCCTTCGCCCTCGGCGAGCGTGGCCGCAAGCCCGCCCAGCCGCGCCGCGCCCGCGCGCGAGATTTCGATCACGCTCGTGCGCTTCTGGAAGTCGTAGACGCCGAGCGGCGAGGAAAAACGCGCCGTGCCGGCCGTCGGCAGGACGTGGTTCGGGCCGGCGCAATAGTCGCCCACCGCCTCGCAGCTCCAGCGCCCGAGAAAGATCGCACCGGCGTGGCGGATCGCCGGCAGGAGCGCCTGGGGATCGGCCACCGCAAGCTCCAGGTGCTCCGGGGCGACGCGATTGGCCACCGCGCACGCGTCCGCCAGACTCGACGCCTCGATCAGCGCGCCGCGCGCGGCGAGCGAGGCCTCGATCACCACGCGGCGCGGCATCTGCGGCAGCAGGTGCGTGATCGCGCGCTCCACGGCGTCGAGGAAAGCCGCATCCGGGGAGACGACGATGGCCTGCGCGTTCTCGTCGTGCTCCGCCTGCGCGAAGAGATCCATCGCCACCCAGTCCGGGTCGGTCGTGCCATCGCAGAGCACGAGCACTTCGGAGGGGCCGGCGATCATGTCGATGCCGACNNCACCGACGAGGGATACGCCGCCTTCCCGCCGGGAACGTACAGCCCGACGCGATCGAGGGGCGTGACGCGCTGCCCGAGCACGGTGCCGTCGTCCTCCGTGTACTGCCACGACGCCGCCTGCTGTCGCTCGTGGTAGCGGCGCACGCGCGCCGCGGCCTCGCGCAGCGCCTCGGCCTGCGGCGTCGGAAGCCGCGCGAGCGCNNGCCGCGAGCTCGGCCTGCGGAATCTCGAGTTCCGCCGCCGACGCGGCCGCGACCCGGTCGAAACGCCGCGTGTATTCGAGCAGCGCCGCATCGCCGCGCGCGCGCACCGCCGCGATGATCGCGCGTACCGCGTCGTCCACCTGCGCATCCTGCGCCGCCTCGTAGCGCGTCAACGCATGCAAGGCCGCATCGAATCCCGCCTCGCGCGTGCGCAGCCGGCGCAGCTTCATCGCGTCGCCTTGGCAAACGCGTCGATCAGCGGCTGCAGGCGATCGCGCTTCGCCTTGAGCGCGGCCGGATTGACGATCAATCGCGCCGACACCGGGAGAATGTCCTCCACCGCGACGAGATGGTTCGCCTTCAGGGTCTTGCCGCTCGAGACCAGGTCGACGATCGCGTCGGCCAGGCCGACGATCGGCGCGAGCTCCATCGAACCGTAGAGCCGGATCAGGTCGACGTGCACGCCCTTCGCCGCGAAGTGCGCCCGCGTGGTCTGCACGTACTTGGTCGCCACGCGCAGCCGCGCCCCCTGGCGCACGGCGTTGGCGTAATCGAATCCGCGCCGCACGGCGACCACCATCCGGCAGTTGGCGATGCCGAGATCGAGCGGCTGGTAGAGGCCCGCGCCGCCGTGCTCGACGAGCACGTCCCGCCCGGCGATGCCCAGATCGGCCGCCCCATATTGCACGTAGGTCGGCGCGTCCGACGCGCGCACGACGATCAGCCGCACGTCCCGGCGCCGCGTGGCGATGACGAGCTTCCGCGAGCGCTCCGGATCCTCCCGCGGGGCGAGGCCCACGCTCGCCAGCAGCGGCGCGGCCTCCTCGAGGATGCGTCCCTTGGACAAAGCGATGCTGATCATGCGCTACGCCGTCTTTTCCGGAAGTTCGTGCGTCGGGGCGGCGGCAGCGCCGCGCCGCAACGCTTCATGGACCCTGCTAGTGTACCCGCTCGGCCTGCGCGCCGAGCGCCGCCAGCTTGCGCTCGAGCGCCTCGTAGCCGCGATCGAGATGATAGATGCGGTCGATGACGGTCTCTCCCTGCGCGACCAGCCCGGCGATCACCAGGCTCGCCGAGGCCCGCAGGTCGGTCGCCATGACGCGCGCGCCCTGGAGCCGGTCGACGCCCTTCACCACGGCCGTGTTGCCCTGGATGGCGATGTCCGCGCCCAGGCGCTGCAGCTCGAGCGCGTGCATGAACCGGTTCTCGAAGATCGTCTCCGTGATCACCGCCGTGCCCTCGGCAACCGCATCGAGCGCCATGAGCTGGGCTTGCATGTCGGTGGCGAA
>DKBI01000282.1 GCA_002451175.1 Betaproteobacteria bacterium UBA6904 | reverse complement strand
CCGGTCGGTGTGTCCAGGCCGCCGAGCAGGTTCAGGAGCGTCGTCTTGCCGCTCCCCGACGGGCCGGCGACGAAGACGAACTCGCCGGCGGCCACCTGCAGCGAGACGTCGTGGAAGACCACGGTCTGGCCGTAGCGCTTGCCCAGCGCCTCGACGGTCAGCATGGCCTCGCCCCGGCCAGCATGAGCAGGGCCTGCCGGGCGCGCGCCGGCGCGTCGGCGGCGTCGCAGGCGACGACCTGGCGCTGCATGCCGCGCAACCAGGTCAGTTGGCGCTTGGCCAGTTGCCGCGTCGCCGCAACCGCTTTCTCGCGCAATGCCGCGCGATCGATCGACCCCTCGAGAAATTCCCAGACCTGCCGGTAGCCGACACACCGCATGCTCGGCAGTTCCGGCGCGAGCCGGTAGCGGCGACGCAGCGCGACGACCTCGTCGATCAGGCCGGCCGCGAGCATCGCGTCGAAGCGCTGCGCGATGCGTCGGTGCAGCGCGGCGCGGTCCCCTGGGGCGAGGGCGAACGTCTTCAGCGAAAACGGCAGCTTCGGCGCATCTGCGGTCTGCAGCGCAGTGATCGGCCGGCCCGTGATGCGCCAGACCTCGAGCGCGCGCTGGATGCGCTGCGCGTCGCCCGGCGCGATGCGCGCCGCGGCGCTCGGATCGACCCGCGCCAGTTCCGCGTGCAGCGCCGGCCAGCCGCGCCGACCGGCGTCCGCTTCAATCGCCTCGCGAATCGCCGCGTCCGCGGCGGGCATCGCGTCGAGGCCGGCGACCAGGGCGCGGTAGTACAGCATCGTTCCGCCGACGAGCAGCGGCACGCGGCCGCGGCGGAGGATCTCGGCGATGGCGCGCAGCGCGTCCTCCCGAAAACGGGCGGCCGAGTACCTTGCGTCGGGGTCGACGAGATCGATGAGGTGATGCCGGACGCGTTCGCGATCCGCGGCCGGCGGCTTGGCGGTGCCGACGTCCATGCCGCGATAGACCTGCGCGGAATCGACGCTGACGATTTCCACGGGCAGCCGGGCCGCCAGGTCCATCGCGAGCCGCGACTTGCCGCTCGCCGTCGGACCGAGCAGCGCGTACGCCGCTGGCGCGCCCGACGTGTCCCGCACGTTCGGCAAGCTAGCGTCCCCGAAGGAAGAGCTTGTCGAGATCGGCGAGCGTCAGCTGATACCAGGTGGGCCGCCCGTGGTTGCAGCTCCCCGCGCGCTCGGTCTGCTCCATTTCGCGCAGCAGCGCGTTCATCTCGGGCACGCTGAGCGCCCGGTTGGCGCGCACCGCCCCGTGGCACGCCATGCCGGCGAGGAGGGCGTCGCGTTGCGCGTCGAGCACCCGCGCGGCGCCGAATTCGCGCAGTTCGGCAAGCAGGTCACGCGCCAGCGAGGCGAGGTCGCCACCGGTCAGCAGCGCGGGCGCGGCGCGCAGCGCCAGCTCGTTCGGTCCGGCCATCGTGAATTCGATGCCCAGCTGCTCGAGCACGGCGCGGTTTTCCTCGGCCGTGGCCAGGTCGAGGGCCTCGACGCGAAACACGGCGGGCACGAGCAGCGTCTGCCGCTGCACCCGGCCCGCGTCGAGCTGCGCGCGCAGTGTTTCCATGACGATGCGCTCGTGCGCCGCGTGCATGTCGACCAGCACGAGCCCTGCGGCGTTCTGCGCGAGGATGTAGACGCCGTGCAGTTGCGCGAGGGCGTAGCCGAGCGGCGCGGTGCCGGTCGCGTCATCCGTCGCAGGGAACGTTGCGGCGGGCGCTGCAGAATTCGCCGTCGCCATGAACGCCTGATAGGCGGCGGCCGGCTGCGCGAGCGCGAAGGCGGACTGCACGGCAGGCCCCGAATTGCCGGCCGGCGCCAGAGCCGCGTAGGCCACCGGCGAGTCCGCCGCGCTCGGCGACACGGCGCGGCGCACAGCCGCCATCACGAACTGGTGGACGCTCTGCGAATCGCGGAAGCGCACCTCGGTCTTTGCCGGATGCACGTTCACGTCCACGCGCCGCGGATCCATCGCGAGGTGCAGGATGTACGCCGGCTGGCGCGCCCCGTGCAGCAGCTCGGCGTACGCCTCGCGCGCGGCATGCGCCAGGACGCGATCGCGCACGTAGCGGCCGTTGACGAAGAAGAATTGCGCGTCGGCGCGCGCGCGGGCGGCGGCCGGTGCGCCCGCGAGTCCGTGCAGGCGGAGCGTTCCCGCCTCGGCCTCCACCGCGAGGCTGGTTTGCAGGAATTCCCGGCCGAGCAGCGCGGCCGCGCGATCGCCCAGCGGCTGCGCCTTGAGATGGACGCCGACCCGGCCGTTATGGCGCAGCGTGAAGGCGATCTCGGGGTGCGCGAGCGCGATGCGCCGGAACACGTCGTCGCAGTGGCCGAACTCGGTCGCCTCGGTGCGCAGGAACTTGCGCCGCGCGGGCGTATTGAAGTACAGCTCCTCCACCGCGACCGTGGTGCCGCGCACGCGCGCCGTCGGCGTCACTTCGCCGATCCACGCGCCCTCGGCCCGGATGACGTGCGCGTGCGGCGAGGCGTCGGTGCGCGAAGCGATCGACAGACGCGCCACCGATGCGATCGAAGCGAGCGCCTCGCCGCGGAACCCCATCGTGGCGACCGCTTCCAGGTCCTGCAGCGAGCCGATCTTGCTCGTCGCGTGGCGCGCGAGTGCGAGCGGCAGCTCGTCGCGCGGGATGCCGGCGCCGTCGTCCTCGACCTGCACGCGGCGCACGCCGCCGGCTTCGAGCGTGACGACGATTTCGCTCGCGCCGGCGTCGAGGCTGTTCTCGAGCAGTTCCTTGAGCACGGACGCCGGGCGCTCGACCACCTCGCCTGCCGCAATCTGGCTGACGAGCAGCTCGGGCAGGATCCGGATCGCGCTCACCGCGCGGATTATAGCGACGGCCCCCTTACAATCCGCGGATGGAATTCCTGCTGCAGTTCTGGGATCTGGTCGTGCACCTCGACCGGCACCTCGCGACGTTCGTCGCGCAGCACGGCGTGTGGGTCTACGCGCTGCTGTTCACCATCGTGTTCTGCGAGACCGGCCTGGTCGTCACGCCGTTCCTGCCCGGGGATTCGCTGCTGTTCGTCGTCGGCACGATCGCGGCGGTGGGCGGCATGCACCTGGGGCTCGTGATGACCGTGCTGGTGTGCGCCGCGCTCTGCGGCGACAACGTCAACTACTGGATCGGCCGCTGGATGGGGCCGCGCGTGTTCCGCGACCGCGGGTCGCGCTGGCTCAATCCGCGCTACCTGCAGCGCACGCACGCGTTCTACGAGAAGCACGGCGGCAAGACGATCATCCTTGCGCGCTTCGTGCCGATCGTGCGCACCTACGTGCCCTTCGTCGCCGGTGTGGGGACGATGCCCTACGCGCGGTTTCTCGGCTTCAGCATCGTCGGCGCGCTGGTCTGGGTCGTTTCGCTTTCGCTGGCCGGGTATTTCTTCGGCAACCTGCCGGTGGTGAAGAACAACCTCAGCCTGGTGATCCTCGGCATCGTGC
Organism: Betaproteobacteria bacterium UBA6904; assembly: GCA_002451175.1. Taxonomy (GTDB): domain Bacteria; phylum Pseudomonadota; class Gammaproteobacteria; order Burkholderiales; family SG8-39; genus 2-02-FULL-66-14. Next base: position 5,212 of record DKBI01000282.1, on the reverse strand, counting down.
TGCTGTCGATCTCGCCGGGCCTGGTCGCCTGGCTGCGGCACCGCGCCGCGTCAGTTCAGCGCGAGGGGTGAGCCCGGGCGCGGCGGATTCTTCGCGATGTAGCGGCGGATCCCGGCGAGCACCGCGCGCGCCAGCTTGTCCTGATAGGCCTCGTCGTTCAGCCGGCGCTCTTCGTCGGGGTTGGAGATGAACGCGGTCTCGACGAGAATGGACGGCACGTCCGGCGCCTTGAGAACGGCGAAGCTCGCCTGCTCCACGCGCGCCTTGTGCAGCGTGTTGACCTCGCCGAGTTCGCGCAGCACCGAGCTGCCCAGCCGCAGGCTGTGGTCGATGGTCGCGGTCTGCGACAGATCGAGCAGCGTGCGCGCGAGATAGCGGTCCTTGACGTCGAGGTTCACGCCGCCGATCAGGTCCGCCTCGTTTTCCTTCTTGGCCAGCCAGCGCGCCGCTTCCGAGGTGGCGCGACGGGTCGAGAGCGCGAACACCGACGACCCGCGCGCGTGCGGGCGCACGAAGGCATCGGCGTGGATGGACACGAAGAGGTCGGCACGGACCTTGCGGGCCTTTTCGACGCGCGCCTGCAGCGGCAGGAAATAATCGCCGTCGCGTGTGAGCAACGCGCGCATGTTGGGCTCCGCGTCGATGAGCGCCTTCAGGCGGCGCGCAATGGTCAGCGTGATGTGCTTTTCCTGGGATCCGTGGTGCCCCATTGCGCCCGGGTCTTCGCCCCCGTGCCCCGCGTCGATGACGATGGTGGCGAGGCGCGCGACGCTCGGCGCCTCCGGGGGCGCCTGATCGGCCGGTCGCGGCGCCGTGGAGGCCGGCGGCGCCGCCGCAGCGGATTTCTTTTCCGTTTCCTGGATCAGCGACGCGAGCGGGTCCAGGGCGACCAGAGGGTAGATGTCGAGCACCAGCCGGTGCCCGTAGCCGGCGACCGGGGCGAGCGCAAACGCCTGCGCGCTCACTTCCTTCTTCAGGTCGAGCACCACCCGGACGACGCGCGGCCGATTGCGCCCGACGCGAAGCTTTTCGATGTAGGGATCGTCCGGCGTGACCTTGCCGTGCAGCTCCGCGAGCGCCGGGCTCATCGTCGTTTCCTCCAGATCGAGCACCAGACGCTCGGGATCCTTGACGGTGAACAGCGTGTACTTCAGCTCGCTCTTCGATTCCAGGGTCACCCGCGTGTAGTCCTGGGCGGGCCAGATGCGTGTCGAGAGGACCTGCGCCTGGGCGGCGCTCAGGAAGGCGAAAAACGCTCCAGCGCCGACGCAAGCCAGGCTTCGCCATCCGGGGTGAACGCGCGCAGGGTGGCGCGGCGGCCCTCCCCGGCAACTTGCAGCGTCACCTCGAGGTCCGGCGGCGGCAGATTCGAGCCCGCGCGCTCTGGCCACTCCACCAGACACAGGGCGTCTGGGCCGAAGTGCTCCCGAAAGCCGGAATTCACCCATTCCGATGGGTTGCTGAAACGATAAAAATCAAAGTGATACAAGTTTAATCTCGAAAATGTGTAATGTTCAAGCAGGGTGTAGCTGGGGCTTTTCACGCGCTCGGCCGAGCCCAGGGCCCTGATCAGCCCCCGGACGAGGGTGGTCTTGCCGCTGCCAAGGTCGCCGCGCAGATGGCAGGCGAGGCCGTTACGGGCCCCGGCGGCAAACGCCGCGCCGAGACGCAAAGTCGCCGTTTCGTCCGGCAGATCAATATGATGTTCGGCCATGGCGATGGTCGAGCTCGCGCGCCGCATCAAGCGCTGGGGTAGGGAACTGGGGTTCCAGGCGGTCGGCATCGCCGAGCCGGACCTCGCGGCGCCCGGCATTCGTCTCGCCGAGTGGCTGGCAAAGGGTTGGCACGGCGAAATGGATTATATGGCGCGGCATGCGGCGCTTCGCACCACGCCCGGCGCGCTGGTTCCGGAGGTCCTGCGCGTCGTCAGCTGCCGCATGGATTACTCCGCCTCGCTGCGCGACGAGGCGGCNNGCCGTCCAGGCAGGGGTCGGCTGGCGCGGCAAGAACACGCTGTTGCTCGCACGCGACGCCGGTTCCTATTTCTTCCTGGGCGAAATCTATCTCGCGCTGCCCCTGCCGGTCGACGCCCCCGCCGCGGATCACTGCGGCAGCTGCTCCGCCTGTCTCGCCGCCTGCCCCACCGGCGCGATCCGCGCGCCCTATGAGCTCGACGCGCGGCGCTGCATTTCGTACCTGACGATCGAGCTCAAGGGCGCGATTCCGGAGGCCCTGCGACCGCTCGTCGGCAACCGCGTCTATGGCTGCGACGACTGCCAGATCGTCTGTCCCTGGAACACGTTCGCGCGCGCCTCGGACGAACCCGATTTCCGGGTTCGCAATGGTCTGGATGAGGCGACCCTGGTCACGCTGTTTGCGTGGACCGAGGCGCAATTCGACGCGCGCCTGAGAGGCTCGGCGATCCGGCGCATCGGCTACGAGCGGTGGTTACGCAACCTCGCGGTCGGCTTGGGCAACGCGCCGTCATCGCCAGAGGTGGTCGCGGCGCTGCGCGCGCGTGCCGACCATCCGTCCGCGCTTGTGCGCGAGCACGTGGCTTGGGCATTATCGCGGCATGCACGACTGGCAGCCTGACCGGCTCCTGCCCGGGTTCGAGGCGAAGACGATTCCGCTGAGCGCCGACTACGACGGTGAGGTCGTCGCCACGCTCGTCCGTCTGCCGGCGCCCGCGGCGGCGCGCGGCACCGTGCTCTACGTTCACGGCTTCATCGACTATTTCTTCCAGCGCCACGTGGCCGAGCGCCTGGCGGCGGAAGGCTATGCGTTCTACGCGCTCGACCTGAGAAAGCACGGCCGCTCGCTGCGCGCGCATCAGCATCCGTGCTTCTGCCGCGACGTCGCCGAATATTTCGACGACCTTTCGCGAGCGCTCGACGACATCGACGGCCCCGTCATCCTCGCCGGGCATTCGACCGGCGGACTCGTCTGCGCGCTCTATGCCGCGGAAGGCGAGCGCCGCGAGCAGCTGCGAGCGCTCTGGCTGAACAGCCCGTTCTTCGAGTGGCGGGGAGGCGCGCAGGTGCGCGCGAAGCTGCGCATCGCCGCGAGCCTCGGCGCGTTCGCGCCGTATCTCAACGATCCGAAGGCGGTCCTGCCGGCCTACGTCGAGAGCCTGCACGAGACGTGGGGCGGGGAGTGGGCGTTCGACCTGTCGCTCAAGCCGCATCACGGGTTTCCGGCCTACTTCGGCTGGGTCCGTGCCATCACGGAAGCGCATGCACGTGTGCACGCGGGGTTGCAGCTGGCTTGCCCGGTGCTTTCGATGCACTCGGACGAATCCGACATCGTTCTCGACTGGCGCCACATCGCGCGCTGGTCGCGCACGCTCGGCCGCGACGTCACGGTCCTGCAGTTTCCCGGCGCGCTGCACGATGTGATGCTGTCCCGTCGCGAAATCCGCGAGGAGGCGTTCAGGCAGTTCTTCGCCTGGGCGGAACGCGTCTCAGCGTGACCAGCGTGGCGCCTGCCCACGCGACGTAGAGCGCCGTGAACACCCAGTCCGGCGCCCGGTAGTAGAGCAGGCGGTAGATCCAGCGCCCGACGAAGGAATCCGGGCGCACGCCGCCGCGCAGCAGGTCCTCCCATAGGGTGAGCGGACAGGCGTATCCCGCCACGGCCTCGGCGGCGACGACCGCGATCGCTGCCAGATGGAGGTAGCGGAACGTGGGACTGCGCACCCAGGACCATCCCGCGCGGGCGCCGACCCAGACCAGAACGAGGCCGCCGACGATGAACGCGGCGAGCGCGAAATGCAGAACCAGCAGGGCATCGGCAAGCAGCGGCTGCACGCCGCGAGCTTAGCCCTTTTCCCGTGGCCTCCGANNGCGCGAACCGGGAAACCCCGCGATCTCCATGGCCAGCGCGTTGTGGCAGGCGGCCACGCCCGAGCCGCAGTAGTGGACGATCTCGCCGGGCGCCCGATCGCCGAGCAGCGCGCCGAACTCGAGCCGCAGCTGCGCGGCGCTCTTGAAGACGCCGTCCGCGGCGAGATTCTCGCCGCAGAAACGGTTCCGCGACCCCGGAATGCGGCCCGCCTCGACGTCGATCGGCTCGGCTTCGCCGCGAAAGCGCGGCGCGGCGCGCGCATCGAGGAGCAGCACGCCGGCTGCGCCAAGATGGCCTTCGACGAACCGCGCATCGACCGAATCGACCGCGCGCACGGCCGGCTCGAACCGCGTCGGCGCGAACTGCGGAATTTCCGCGGTCACCGGCCGTGCCTCCTCGGCCCAGCGCGCATAGCCGCCGTCGAGCACCGCGACGCCGTCGTGCCCCACCCAGCGCAGCATCCACCACAGCCGCGCTGCCATCGTGCCGCCCCCCGCGTCGTAGGCGACGACGAAATCATCGCGCCGCAGGCCCTGTCGGCCGAGCCAATCGGCAAAGGCCCGTGGCGCGGGCAGCGGGTGCCGGCCGTTGGTGCCGTCCTTCGGCGCGGAGAGATCGCGATCCAGGTGCGCGAACTGCGCGCCCGCGATATGCGCCTTCGCGTACTGCTCCTCGCCCAGCGCCGGCTTGAGCAGATCATGCCGGCAATCGAAGACGCGCCATTGCGGATGGCGCGCCAGGGCCTCCGGGGTGACGAGCGGGCTCAACGTCCCAGCTTCGCCCGCAGCCACTCGTGGAAGTGCAGCTCGGCGTCCTCCATCGGCGACTGGTACGGACCGGCGTCATCGAGGCCCTGCTCGTAGAGCGCGCGCCGGCCGCGTTCCATCCGCTCGCACAGCTGCCCGTCCTCGAGCGCGGTCTCGAGATACGCCGCCTGCTCGGCCTCGACGAAATCGCGCTCGAAAAGCGCGATCTCCTCGGGATAGTAGAACTCGACGACGTTGACCGTGCGCTGCGGCCCGCGCGGGATGACGTGCGAGACGACGAGCACGTTCTCGTACCACTCGAGCATCAGGTTCGGGTAGTACGTCATCCAGAGCGCGCCGTNNTAGAGCTCGAGATAGACCTCGAGAAACGTCTTCCAGTTGAACGGGTAATCCTCGACCTCCACATGGTCCAGCACGTAACCGGAGAAGTCGAAATCGTCCGCGACCGGCAGCCCCGCCAGGTCGGCCTGCGGATCGCGGCCGCCCGCGAACAGCAGCCCGCGCCAGTTGCGCAGCGGCGTCGAGGCCAGGCGCACGCATGGACTCTCCGGGAAATGCGGCGCGCCGAGCAGCTCGCCCTTCAGGTCGTAGGTCCAGCG
>DKBI01000312.1 GCA_002451175.1 Betaproteobacteria bacterium UBA6904 | reverse complement strand
CACCCTCCAGCGCACGCTCGATCGTCATGTCCGTGGACTTGGCCGCGCTGTGATGCGGGCTGGAGGGTAACTCCTGCGTGCCGGTCGCCGAACTGTAGCCGTTCTTCATGATCACGAGGACCCCGTCGTCGCGATTGAACACGGCGTTGGCGACGCCCGAGGTCAGCCCGTTGTGCCAGAACCCGCCGTCACCCATGATGGTGACCGTTCGCCTGCCGAACATGGAGTGGACGGCTGAATTCGAGGCGAGCCCGAGCCCGTAGCCCAGCACCGTATGGCCGATCTCGAATGGCGGCAGCGTGGAAAACGTGTGGCAGCCGATGTCGGCCGACACGTGATAGGCGCCCTCGCGCCGCTCGACGAGCTTCATCGCCGCGAAGACCGGACGCTCGGGGCAGCCGACGCAGAATCCCGGGGGCCGCGCCGGCACGGCTGATCCGAGCAGCGCCGCAGCGCGGTCCCGTGCGCCCAGCAGCGTCTTGGCGGTCTTCTCGAGCTGCAGGAACCTGGCCATCCCGGCGAGCATCGTCTCACCGGTGTATTCGCCAGCCATCGGCAGCACATCCTTGCCGTGCACCGCCACCGCGTTCACGCCCTCGCGCCGCAGCAGGGCAAGAATCGCATCTTCCAGGTAGGCGGGCTGGCCTTCCTCGACGACGAGCACCGCGCGCTTGGTCCGGCAGAACGTCGTAATCTCGGCGGGCACCAGTGGGTAGGTCACGTTCATGCAATAGATCGGGATCTGCGTCGCGCCGAATGCATCTGCGAGCCCCAGCTGCTGGAGGGCGCGAATCACCGCGTTGTACATCCCGCCCTGGCAAAGCACGCCGAGATCTTCGCGCTTGCCGGGGAAGATCTCGTTCAGTGCCTGCTTCTCGATGAAGCGCACGGCGGCCGGCCAGCGCACGTCGATCTTGTGCCTTTCCTGCGCATAGGTTGCCGGCGGCAGGCAGATCCGGCCGTAGTCGAAGCTCGGGCCTGGCAATGGCGTGATCCGCGACCACGGCGCGCGCTGGTTTTCACGCGCCGCGAACCGACCCTGCACGTGGCAGGCGCGAATGCGCAGCTCGAGCATGACCGGCGTATTCGACGCCTCCGACAGCTCGAAGCCTTTCTCGACCATGCGGACGATGGTTGGCAGGTTGGGGCGCGGGTCGAGAAGCCAGAGCTGCGATTTCATCGCGAAGGCGTGACTGCGCTCCTGGATGATCGACGCCCCTTCGCCGTAATCCTCGCCCAGCACGATCAGGGCACCGCCGGTCACGCCGGCCGAAGCAAGATTCGACAGGGCATCCGAGGCGACGTTGGTGCCGACCGTGGACTTGAATATCGCCGCGCCGCGCAGCGGGTAGTTGATCGACGCGCCGAGCATGGCCGCAGCGCCGGCCTCCGATGCGTTGGCCTCGATGTGGACGCCAAGCGCGTCCAGAATCCCGCGCGCATCGCGCAGCACATCCATGAGGTGGGAGACCGGCGCACCCTGGTAGCCGCCAATGTAGGCGACGCCGGACTGCAACAGCGCCTTCGTCACGGCGAGGATTCCTTCGCCGTGAAAGACCGCGCCGTCGCCGAGCTTCAGTTTCTCGACTTCTTCCGTGAAGGAGCGTTCCATCAGGCTAGGGCGCGAAAAGGACCTTCGGCAACCACGTCGCCAGCGGCGGGAACACGATGACCGCGATCAGCGCCGCGACGCCCATCACCACGTAGGGCGCCACCGCACGCCAGATCTGCTCGATGCGGATGTCCTTCGGCGCGACGCTCTTCATCGTGAACAGCAGCATGCCGAAGGGGGGCGTAAGCAGCCCGAGCTGCATGCACATCAGGAACAGGACGCCGAACCAGACCGGGTCGAATCCGTACGCCGCGACGAGCGGCATGAAGAAAGGCAGGCAGATCAGCATCATGCTGACCTGGTCGATGAAGCAGCCGAGCACCAGCAGCACCAGCATCATGGCGATCAGCACCGGCCACGGCCCGAGCTGCGCCTGCTTGATCGCCTCGACCAGCCCGTTGGTCGCCCCGGAGAAGGTCAGGATCTGCGCAAACGTCGTCGCTCCGACGATGATGAACAGGATCACGCCGGAGATGGCCGCGGTGCCGAGCAGTGCCTTGCCCAGCCGCTCCCACGTGAGGGAGCGATAGATCGCCGCTACCGCAACCGTGGCGACGGCGCCGATCGCAGCCGATTCGGTGGGCGTGGCCCAGCCCGCCGTCAGCGCGGCCACGACGACGGCAAAGATCAGCAGCAGCGGCACCACGTAGATGAGCAGCGGCCGCACGCGCTCCCAGAGCGTCGCGGTCTGGTGCTCGAAGGCCGGCGCGAGTTCCGGGCGCATGCTCGCGCGGAGCACGATCCAGCCGACGAACATCAGGGACAGCAGGACGCCGGGCACGATTCCCGCGATCAGCAATTGTGCAATCGAGATTCCGGCCAGGCTGCCCAGCAGCACGGTCAGCGCGGACGGTGGAATGAGCATGTCCACGCCCCCGATGGCCATGATCGGGCCCATCGCCATGCTGGGATGGTAGCCACGGCGCAGCATCTCCGGCAGCAGGAGGCTTCCCAAGAGCGCCGTCGTGGCGATGGTCGAACCCGAGATCGCCGAAAAAACCGTTCCCGCGACCACGGCAACGACGGACAGCCGGCCAGGCACGCGCCAGATGACCCGGTCGATGGCGTCGATCGCCTTCATGGCGACCCCGGTGTGAAACAGCACTTCGCCCATCATCACGAAAAAGGGGATCGGCGTCAGGGAGAAGGACGCAATGGACGCAACGCCATTGCGCACCAGTTGAATGAGCCCGGCGTCCTTTCCCAGCCAGACCCAGGCGCCGACGATGTTGATGCCGAGAAATGCAAACGCAGCCGGCAGCGCCAGCAGGAAGAGCGCTGTGAGCGAGCCGAACAGGATGCCGGCCGCGATCCACCAGCTCATCTAGGCCTGCGGCCCGCTGCCGAGCGAGACGCTCTCGCCCGAGACCAGCCGGCGGCCGAACTCGAGAGCGAGCAGCAGGAAGCACAGCGGCACGGGAACGTAGAGCCACCACTCCGGAAAGACGAGACTCTTGACCACCATGGCGCCCTGCTGCGCCGAGTTGGCGATGGCGCGAAGACCGTAGACCACGAGCACGGCGGACACGCCGATGCCCAGTCCGTTTGCCGCGCGCTCGATCAGGCGCGCTGCCCGGCCGGGCAGGAGGTGCAGCAGCATGTCGAGGCGCACATGCTCGTTGCGCACGAGGAGCCACGGGGCGACGAAGAACGTCGCGAGCGGCAGGGCGTATTCGGATGCTTCGAGAACCCACGGAAATGCCCCCCAGCCGACGTTGCGCGTGATGACGTCCGCCGTCACCGCGACGGCCATCGCGCCGAGCAGCACGGCGGCCGTCCAGGCCATGGCCTGGACGAGCAGGCGATACGCCAGCCTCACTTCGAGAGCAGCTTCCTGAGCTGTGGACCGTGATCAGGACTCGCCTTGATCGCGCTCGCCCACGCCACGTCGTAGGCCTGGTCGAGGAAATTCTTGCTCGTCGCCGGGTCGAAGGTGATGACCTGGATGCCCGCCTGCGCCTGCCGCCGGGTGTCTTCGTCGTTCATCTTCTTCCAGACCCCGTTCAGGGCCTCGAGCGCGAGCGCCTGCTTGTCCAGATACTGGCGCTGCGCCGGAGTCAGCTTGCGGTACGCGTCGAGGTTCATGATGATCGAGACCTCGGCGTTGTAGAAGCCGGGATCCACGCGGTATTTCGTCTTCTCGTGCCAGTTCAGGTCGAAGATGCCCTGAATCGGCCAGCCATAGCCGTCGACCACGCCGCGCTCGAGCGCCGTGTAGACCTCGCCCGGTGCGGTCTGCATGAGCGTTGCGCCCAGTGCGGCGAAGAAGTCGCGGTACACGGGCGTGACGCGGATCTTCAGATCCTTCAGATCGGGCTTGTCGATCTTCTTGTTCAGGTACAGATGGAACGGCGTGTCCTCGACCATCCGCGCGACGTATTGGAGATTGGCCTTCTGGTTCCACACCTTGTTGATGTAGTCGAACGCGCCGTTGCGCCGCTGCTCCGCGACGGTGTTCTGCGCGAGCTTGAGGAAATCCGCCTCCGGCATCAGGTTGGTGTAGAAGGCGCCCGTGGACAGCGCCAGCTCGACGACGCCGTTCTTGACCGAGGTGCCGACTTCGAAGGTCGGGATCGCCTTCGGCCCGCCGATGAAATTGATCTGCAATACGCCCTTGCCCTCGGCATTGAACTTCTGCATCCAGGGCGACAAGTGCTTGACGTAGGTCGCCGTCTCGGGAAACGCCGAGACGAGTTTCAGCGTGGCTTCCTGCGCGGCGGCGTAGACGGGGACCAGTGCGGCCGCTACGGCCGCCATCCAGGCAACGGGTTTCATTCTTCCTCCAGGGTCGGATCGGCGGTGGCAGACTAGGCAGCCAACGGCCTTCTTGTCAAACCTGTTCCGCAACGGTGCCCGCGGGGGCGCCGGGCGTACGCGGCGGCGCTCGCCCTAACGTGCGGGCGTAATCACGTCCTCCGGCAAGGGGGCCGCATAGAGCCTGTCCACGAGCCCGGCGCGTTGCTGCAGGACCGCGCGCTGGTTGATGTACCCCTTGTCCGTGATTTCGTTGGCGTCGATCGATGGCGGGTCGGTCGTGATCAAGGCGCGCGTGGGGTGCGTCGAGCTGCCGCCCTCGGCGGCGAGCGTCCGCAGCGCACCGGCGATCTTCGCCCGCACGGCATCGGGCGCCAGGTCCTTGACGGCGGCCGGATTGAGGAACACGAGCGCGCCGACTTCGTCGCGGTCATGCCCCGTGATTACGGCGTCCTGAACCACCGGGTTGGCCGCGGCGATGAATTTCACGCGCACCGCGCCGGCATGCACCCAGGTTCCCGTCAGGAGCTTGAAGTCCTCCGCGACGCGACCGTCGAACAGCAGTCCGCGCGCCGGATCGTTGCCATCGGCGAGCCGCAGCGCATCGCCGATCCGGTAGTAGCCCTCTTCGTCGAACGCGTCGCGCGTCAGCTCCGGGCGCTTGTAATAGCCGGGGGTGATGTTCGGGCCCTTCAGCCGCACCTCGAGCTTTCCGGCGGAGGGCACCAGCTTCAGTTCGCATCCCGGAATCGGCAAGCCGATCACGCCCGCGCGCTCGATCGGGAAATGCACCGCGGTCGCGCATGGAGCGGTCTCCGTGGAGCCCCACGCCGACAGCATGGCGAGTTCGCCATTGCGTTCCTCGCGCGCGAGCTTCTCGAGCCGCTCCCACAGGTTCTGGGGAAGCGCGGCCGCTGCGTAGAACACCATGTCCAGATGGCGGAAGAAATTCCGCCGCAGGTCGGCATCCGATTCGAGCAGCGGCATCAGCAGGTCGAATCCGCGCGGCACGTTGAAGTACAGCGTCGGCGACACTTCCTTCAGGTTGCGCGCCGTGGTTTCGATCAGGCCGGGCATGGGCTTGCCGCCGTCGACGTACAAGGTGCCGCCATTGCGCAGGATCAGGTTGAAACAGAAATTGCCGCCAAAGGTATGGTTCCACGGCAGCCAGTCCACGATCACGGGCTTGCGGTCCTCGAGAAACGGCCAGACCTGTGCCAGCATCTGCTGGTTCGCGCAGAGCATGCGCTGCGTATTGACGACGCCCTTCGGCGTGCCGGTGGATCCCGAGGTAAAGAGGATCTTGGCCGTCGTGTCCGGGCCGATCGCGGCGAATGCCGCGTCCACCCGTGCCGTCGGCGTCGCGCGAAGCAACGCATCGAGCGGGGTCGCCGCGACGCCGACCGCGTCCAGCGCGGCCGCGAATTTCGCCGGGTCGCTCGTCCACACCAGTCCCGGGCGCACAAGCTCGAAGATGTACTTCAGCTTGGCGAAATCCTTCGACATCAGGGAATAGGCGGGCGAAATCGGCGTGACCGGCACGCCGACGTGCATCGCGCCGAGCGCCAGCAGGGCGTGATCGACGCTGTTGTCGGACAGGATGGCGACCGGCTGCTCCGCGCTCAGCCCGCGATCGAGCAGGGACTGCCCGATGCGGCGCACCGCGTCCAGCGCCTGCGCGTAGGTCACGCGGCGCCAGGCATCGCCCGCACGGTCGGCAAGAAACACATGATCCGGCGTGCGCGCCGCCCAGTGGATCAGCCACTCGCCGACCGCGCGCGCCTGGGGTTTCAACACCTGCGGTGATCGCAACAACAGCGCGCCATCTGCGCGACGCTCGACGCGCACCTCAGGGGCCGCAAAGCGCAGGTTCGAGTGCAAACCGGATGCCATGATGTCCTCCCGCGAACGATGGGCAAAATTCTAGGCCAAGACGGCGGCCGGCAACTTGACGCGTGGTCAATCGAGCAGCGTGCGCAGCTGATCCTCGGGCACCCGCACCGTGACCCCGGCGCGCTCTTCCTGGAGCGTCATCGCCACGCGGCTGTCGCGATGACCCCAGCCCCGGCGCATGGCCTCCTCGAGCTCGGCCAGCGCGTTTTGCGCGACGCGCATCGGCACATCGTGCCTGCGCGCGAGATCCAGCGCCAGCACCAGGTCCTTGTGCGCCAGGTGCACGGGGAACGCCGGCGGGTCGAAGCGGCCTGCAAGGAAATGATCGGGCAGGCGATCGAAGGTTCGCGCGCGACCCGAGGCGCCCTGCCGGATGGCGCGAAAGAGCGCCGCGGGCGCCACGCCGGCCTTGACTCCCAGCGACATCACCTCGGCCAGCGCCGTCTGGATCGAGAACGTCGCGCAGTTATGCGCAAGCTTGGCCACCGAGCCCGCGCCGATCGCACCGACGTAGCACGGCTGGTCGCCGATGGTCCGCAGCAGCCCCAGATACCGGTCGTACGTCTCGCGGTCTCCGCCGACCCACAGCGCGAGCTTGCCGCTTTCGGCGCCGCGCGGCCCGCCGCTGACTGGCGCGTCGAGCAGCTGCACGTTGCGGTCTTGGAGAGCAGCGTGCAGCTGCCGAACGCAATCCGGGGAATTCGTCGTCAGATCGAACCAGGCGCTGCCGGCGCGGAGCGCGTCCTGCACGCCGTTCGCACCGAGCGCTACGGATTCGACTTCGGCGGGTCCGGGAAGCGACGTGAAGAGGACTTCGGCCGCGGCCGCCGCATGCGCCGGGCCTTCCGCCCACTGCGCGCCGTGGTCCACGAGGGCCTGCGCCGCATCGCGGCGCAGATCGTGCACGGTCAACTCGTGGCCTGCACGCTGCAGTCGCGCGGCAATGGGACGACCCATGGTCCCCAATCCGATGAAGCCGATTTTCATCGCGTGCGCCCTCGCGTTGGCATGCCGACGACTCTAGCACGCGCATTGCCGGGTTTCCCGGCGGGCGGCCTCAGCGCCGGCTGTGCAGACTGATGTAGCGGTTCATCCATTCGGCCGCGCCTGCGGCGCCGCCGAAACTGAACAGGTGAGCCCCGACGACGTTGCAGCTCGCGTGCGCCCCGCAGTAGCGGGCAAGCGCCGCGAGCTGCGCGCCGGGATCGGTGTGCGTCACCAGCTGTGCTGCGCCGAAGCCTTGGGCACGCAGTGCCCGCAAGGACGCACTGACGCCGCAGCGCTGGGCAAACCGCAACAGGGTCGCGGCCGAGGTCGGGCCGACGAGCCCCACGTACAGCGGCACGCCCGGCGCACGGCGCGAAAGCCCCGTGCAGTACTCGACCACGCGGGCCGGCGCGAACGAAAACTGGGTAACGATGAACGCGCCCAGGCCGCGGGCGTTGGCCAGCGCGAGCTTGTCCTGAAATGCGCGCTCGAGGATCGCCGCGGGAATCCGCGGATGCCCCTCCGGGTAGCCGGCGATGCCGATTTCGCGGATTCCGTTGCCCTCGAGCAGTCCCTCACGAAGCAGTGCCGCGGCGTCCGCAAATGGCCCGAGCGGACGGGCCTCGTCCCCGCCGATGAGCAGCACCTTGCGGACCTGTGCCGCCGATGCGGCGCGCGCGAGAAACGCGTCCAGCTCCTGCCGTGACTCGACGCGCCGTGCCGAGAGGTGCGGCACCGGTTCCAGGCCGGCCTCGCGCACCGCGATCAGCGATGCGAGCGCATCGTCCAGGCGGTGGCGGGGCAGGTGGTTGACGTACACCGGCGTGCCCGCGGGCAGCCAGCGTGCGATGCGCGCCGCGTCCTCGGGGCGGTGGGCGCCCATTTCGAGGGATCCGCACGCGAGCAGTTCGGCGGCCTGCGCCGCGATCTCGTCCGCCGGTCCAAGCGCGNNTACACGGCCGCGTTCCAAGCGGCGAACAGCGTCGAGGTCCCGATGCTGGCCGAAATTTCGGAGGGCAGCGTATTCATGTCGTAGCGGAACACCGCGCGCGCATCGGCGTACGCATTGAAATTGAAATGCCGGGCCTCCTGGCCGATCTCCGCGCGCACGGCGCGCAGCAGATCGTGCCGGCGCGACACGAAGGGGTTCTCGTCCGGCCAGACCTTGCGCACGATCTCGAGGCCCGGATCGCCGCCGCAGGAATGAATGCCGAGCAGCCGCCCGCCGGGGCGCAGGCCTCGCACCAGGGGCGCGATCACCTTTCCCGCCTTGAACTCGATCGGCACGCGCGCGCGGTAGGGTTGCGAGGCGATCACCAGGTCGTAGTCCGCGCGGACGCGTCCCTGACGGGGAATCACGTCGTCGAGCAGGAAACGAAAATCCTCGCGGTACAGCGTGAGGACGACGGGCCGCTCGTAGATCGGGTTGCCCGTGCGCGGGCTATGGCGGGCCTGCCAGTGCTTCGCGAGAAAGGGCTCCAGCGCGCCGATCTGCTCGCTGAACTCGTGCGCCGTCGTGCCGCGCAACGGAATCTCGTGCCAGAGCAGCGACGTGGCGGCGCTCGCCGCGCGCGGGGCCAGCCACGGGGCCTCGCTGTAGTACATGTTCGTCACCGTGAGCACCGTGGACGGGTGCTCGAAGAAGCGGTCGGCCATCTTCGCCAGCGAGAGCCTGACGTCCTCGAGGCTGATTTCCTTGCCGACGAAATAGAACGGCATCGTGGGGAATCGCCGGTGCATCTCGCGCATGACGCGCGTCAGGACGGTGCCGTCGCCCATGCCGGCGTCGAACACGCGCACCGCGGGCGGCTGTGGATGGAGGTGCGCGAGCTCCAGCCCGACGCGGCGCGCGATGGTTTCCTTCTCGCTGCACGTGGAAACGAACAGCAGATATTTCTGGCGGTTGTCGAAGAACCGGAAATCGCGCGATGGCGTCTGCGCCGTGGATGCCGATTCCGGCGACGGGTCCGCGACGCGGATCAGCCGGCGTAATTCCGGCGGAGCGGAGGGTGCGGCTGCGCCGTAGCGCGCCATGTAGGTGGAAACCCGATCCAGGGTCTCTGGATTGACCCGGGCGCCGTCCCTGAGCCGCGCGACGAACTTGCCGTCGTTGACCACCCGACGGCCGAACGTGGATTCGGCCATGCCGCGCGCGCGGCAGAAGGTGGCGATGGTGTCGAGCAATCCCGCGCCAGCGTGTCCAAGTGCGGACACCGTGTCGCCGCGCGCCACGTCACGCTCTCCAGCCATGAGGCACGATAGGCCGCATGCCGGTGGGATTGCAACCACAACTCCGAAAATATTCGACGTGGGACTTATCCCACCTTTATAAATCAATCGGTTGGAGATCGATCCGCTAGAATCGAGCCATGGGCACTCCTCCGCGCAAGGGTCTGGCCCGCGGCCTGACCAACTACGGCGATGCCGGCTTTTCCCTGTACCTGCGCCGCTCCTTCGCCAAGTCCATGGGCTTCTCCGGCGAGCTGTTGCAGCGGCCGGTGGTGGGCATCGCCGATTCGCGCAGCAGTTTCAACAACTGCCATCGCCACTTCCCGGAACTGATCGAAGCCGTGAAGCGGGGCGTGCTTGCCGCCGGCGGGCTGCCGCTCGACTTTCCGACCATCTCGCTGGGCGAGGTCTTCCTCAGCCCGACGTCCATGATGTTCCGCAATCTCATGGCGATGGATGTCGAGGAGATGATCCGCGCGCAGCCGATGGACGCGGTGGTGCTCGTCGGCGGATGCGACAAGACAGTTCCGGCGCAGCTCATGGGCGCCGTATCGGCGGACGTGCCGGCGGTGCAGTTGCTCGCGGGCCCGATGATGCCGACGTCGTTCCGCGGCGAACGACTCGGCGCGTGCACGGACTGCCGCCGGTTCTGGGCCCTGCATCGTGCGGGGCAGGTGAATGCGGAGGAGATCGCGGAGATCGAGGGCAACCTTGCGACCACCGCCGGAACCTGCGCGGTCATGGGCACGGCCTCGACGATGGCGGCCATCGCCGAGGCGCTTGGCATGGCGCTGCCCGGGACGGCCGCGATTCCCGCCGTGCATGCCGATCGGCTGCGCGCCGCTGAAGCGAGCGGGGCGCGTGCCGTGGCGCTCGCCCACCAGCCCATCCGGCCCTCGCAGATCGTCACGCCGCAGGCGATCGAAAACGCGTTGCGCGTGCTGCTGGCGATCGGCGGCTCGACCAATGCCATCGTGCATCTGACGGCGATCGCGGGGCGTGCCGGCGTCGATATCGCGCTG
Source organism: Betaproteobacteria bacterium UBA6904 (assembly GCA_002451175.1). GTDB lineage: Bacteria > Pseudomonadota > Gammaproteobacteria > Burkholderiales > SG8-39 > 2-02-FULL-66-14. Next base: position 6,390 of record DKBI01000312.1, on the reverse strand, counting down.
GAGCGGCTGAATGCGCTGTCGGACTCGACGCCCGTGCTCGTGGATCTCAAGCCGACGGGTCAGCACTACATGTCCGATCTGCACGCGGCGGGCGGGTTGGGCGCGGTGCTGCGTGAGCTCAAGCCGCTGCTGCATCTGGATGCCCTGACGGTAGCGGGCGAGACGCTCGGCGAGCGACTCGAAAGCGAACCCGGTTGGGTGGATCGCGCCGTCGTGAAGGCGTTTCAGGAGCCGCTCTCCAAGGAGGGCGGTCTGGTCGCGCTCTTCGGTTCACTCGCGCCCCAGGGCGCGATCCTGAAACGCTCAGCCGCGGATGCGCGGCTGTTCGAGCGCGAGGGGCGCGCCGTGGTGTTTCATTCGCTGGACGACCTTGCGGCGCGGATCGACGATCCGGCGCTCGATGTCACGGCGGACGACTTTCTCGTGCTGCAGAACGCCGGCCCGAAGAGCGGCTACGCGATGCCGGAGGCCGGTTACCTGCCGATACCGGCAAAGCTCGCGCGTGCCGGGGTCAAGGACATGGTCAGGATTTCCGATGCGCGCATGAGCGGCACGGCGTTCGGCACGATCGTGCTGCACGTCTCTCCGGAGGCGGCCATTGGCGGCACACTGGCCCTCGTGCGCCAGGGCGACCGGATCCGTCTCTCCGTGAGCGCGCGGCGCATCGACTTGCTGGTCGGCGAAGAGGAGCTCGCCCGGCGCCGCGCCGAGTGGCAGCCGCCCGCGGTGGCGCCGGCGCGCGGCTACGCAAAACTGTACATGGACCACGTGCTGCAGGCCGAGCAAGGCTGCGACTTCGACTTCCTGCGCAAGGCGTGAGTCTCGCTCGGCGTAGAGCCCGCGAGATCGTGCGCGGAGCGCGGGCCCCCGGGTCGCCTCAGCGCGTGTAGTCGTATTTCAGCTCGAACTTCCCGTCCCGCGTGAACTGGAGCGTCGCCACCTTCCAGGCGCGTTTTTCCGGCTCGAGAAAGTCGTTCAACCCGTATACACGCTGCGCGACGTCGCGCGTATTGCACGGCACGAAATTCCAGCGCTTGTCGCCCGAGGCGTCCATGGAAACCTGAAACCGGCCCTCGAACGTGCGCTCCTTGCCGTCACCGGACAACTCGGTGACGATCACCCAGGCGCGCTGCCAGCCCTCCGGCAAGCCCTGCGCAACGCAGGCGAAGATCTCCTGAAGGGCGCGTTCGCCATCGGACTCCGCAGCAGCCCCCGAACTCGGTTTGGCGGCAGCCGGCTTGTCCGTTTTCTTGGCTGGCGGCTTGACGCCCGCCTTGGTTGACGACGCCGGGGGCTTGGCGGGCGCCTGGTTTGCCGCGGGCTTGTCCTGCGCCCAGGACGGCGTCGCGCAGATCGCTGCGGCAATCGCCGCTGCGCCGCACCATCGAGCAATGAACCAAGTCTGCCGCTCATGCGCGAATTGCGAGCTCTTCTCGATTCGCGATCTCATTGCCGCGGTGATAAAAGTTGCTGTGGGGGTCATGAAATTATTGATTTGGCCCATAACCGGGCACACCTCCAAGAATGAGGCAGCGCACCGCCTGACGACGAAGAATAAGCGAAATCGGGGCGCACATGTGCATGCGTGACGGCAATGCATGCTCAGGACCGGAGAAGGGAGTCGCATGGGCGTCGCGGGGCGGCTCGCCGGAGTGTCCACCTAGGGGGAGGCTGAGCATGGTTTACACACGCAAGTCGGTATGGCCGTTGGTCATCGGCATCGTGATGGTGTTGTACGCATATCTCGTGCAATCCGGCGCATTCGACGAGCTGATCAAGTTCCTCGGCACGTCGAGGCACGTCGGGGAGATGCGCATCCTCGGCTATACCTTCGGCGCCGTTGCGATCGTCGCGGGACTCTGGCAGCTGCTGGCGCCGCCGAAGGAGGGTAACGGCGATTACCTGCTGTCGATGGTCGGCGGCGTCGTGTTCATCATGCTCGTGGCATTCGTCGTGAAGTGGGGCCTCGATCCGCTCATGGGGCAGTGGGGGCGGGCGGCGCAACCGGCGCTCGGCTTCAACTTCGCCAGCATCCTGAACCTCAACTACGTCGTGATGGGGATTCTCGCCGGGATCGTCATCGTCAACGTGTTCAAGGTCCCAGGCTGGGCGGAGAACGGCGTGCGGTTGTCGCGCCTGGGCCTGAAGACCGGCGTGATCCTGCTAGGCACGCTGTACAGTCTCGCCGAGCTGGCGCAACTCGGCCGCCTTTCGGTCGTGCTGATCGGCGTCTTCGTGCTGGGCTCCGTGGGCGTCGTCCTTTGGTTCGGCGCGCGCCGCGGAATGCCCAACTCGATGACCGGCGTGCTCTCGGCCGGCGTCGGCGTGTGCGGCGTCTCGGCTGCGGTCGCCTCGGCGCCGGTGGTGAAGGCCAAGTCGATCGAAATCGCGTACACGATCGGCACGATCCTGCTCTTCGGCGTGCTGTGCATGTTCATCTTTCCGATCATCGGCAAGGCGCTCGGCATGGGCTACATCCAGTTCGGCGCCTGGGCCGGCACCGGCATCCTGAACTCGGCGCAGGTCGCCGGCGCGGCGCTGGCCTTCCAGCCGAACGGCATCGAAACGCTGAAGGTGGCGGAGATCTTCAACATCACGCGCGTGCTGTTCCTGCCGATCATCGTGCTCTGGCTCGCGGTCTGGTACGTGCGGCGCGAGGCCGGCGCGCAGCAGGTCGATCTGGTGCAGGTCGTGGTCGGCAAGTTTCCCGTCTTCGTGCTCGGCTTCATTCTCATGTTCGCCCTGTCCTCGACGGGAATCTTCGCCCCTGCGCAGCATTACCAGGGCGCGTATTTCGACAACAGCGAGAAGGCGATGACGTCCAAGGACAAGGACGGCAAGCCGGTCAGCAAGCTGCTCGGCGAGAAGGATCGCGGTGCGCTGAAGGCCGAAGCCGACAAGGTGCAGCGCCAGGATCAGAAGGCGGCGCTGCAGCGGCTGATCGAGAACGGCAAGCTGATGTCCATCGAGGACGACGACACGCTGCGCGGCGTGGTCAATGCGAAGGTCATGAGCAAGGCGGCGAACGACGTGCTGGTCAAGGCGCACCGCGCGGTGCGCCACACGGCGAAGAAGATTGCCATGTTCCGCGACCTGATCGCGTGGTTCTTCACCTTCGGCCTCGTCGGGCTGGGAATGCAGATCACCATGGCCTCCATCCGGCAGGCGGGCGGCGCGCCGCTCGTCGTGGGGAGCGTGGTCGGCGTCCTCAAGGCCGTCGGCTCGCTGATCGTGGTGTGGCTGCTGGTCGCAGAAACCGTCTGAACCGGGGAGACCGACATGAGCGAAGAGAAATTCGACCGCGGCACGGCACTGACGGTGTTTCCGAGCGATCGGCACGAGGACTTCATGGCCCTGGTGCTGTCGCTGATCATTGCGTTGCTGGTGTACGTGTTCGTCGTCTGATCTGACCGACGGCATGCCGGCGGCCGGCCCCAGGGCCGCCGGTGCGCGTTGCGACGCGTCGACGCTTCCCCTGGGGCCGGCTCGCGGGGCGGTGGCGTAATGGCTGAGTATTCGAGCATTCTCCTTGCGAGTCACGGGACCGCCGGCGCGCGCGCCGCGGAAAGCCTCGCACTCGAGCTCGCGCCCGCGGGCGGGCGGCTTGCCCAGCTGGTCGTCGTGCCGGATTTCTGGAAGGGCATGATGGGCGACGACTGGCTCAACAACGCCCGCACGCGCGATGTCTATGCGCGCCACGTGGAAGGCGAACTGCAGAGGGAAATCGACGAAGGCATCGCCCGCGTTCGCGCGCTGGCCGTGGCGCGCGGCTTGCGGTTCGAGCATCGCGTGGTGCTCGGCAAGCCGGCGGAATGCGTGCTCGCCTGGGCGGCGGACGTCAATCCCGATCTCGTCGTCATCGGCGCGCCGCGACCGCCGGGCGCACAGGGGCTGCGCTCGCGGATGCAGCTGGACGTGCTGGTGCGGGGCCTGGCCGCGCCGCTGCTCGTCGCGCCGTATCCGAAGTGACCTCGGCGAGCGACCAGCGCGACGCCGCCTGGGTCGTGCTCGAGACGCCGCTCGCGCCGAGCGAGCTGGCCGCCTTCTGCCGCCGTCTCGAGATGCTCTACCGCATCAACCCGTTTCTGGAATTCGAGTCCTGGCAGCAGAACGCGCCGGACGTGTTTCGCGCGTCGGCGCACAACCACAGCAACGGGCTGCCTGTCGTGCTCGAGGGGCGCCTGGCGGTGGAGTCGGACGACGCCTGGCGCATCGATTTCGCCTCCGGGCCGAAGCGGCACACGCGGTTCGAGGTCGCGCCGGCAGGCCGGGGAAGCCGGCTGACGATCACCGACGAATACCGCCGCCCGGAGGAGGGCGGGGCCGTCTCTCCCGAGCTGGTCGACCGCAGCCTCCACGCCTGGGGCGTCGCGCTGAAGATCTTCCTCGAGCGCGACCGCCGCTGGCGCTGGGTGCCGCTGTACCGGTGGGCGATGCGCCGCGTCTGGCTGCCGATGAAACCGGCCGGGCGGCGGGTCCTGTTCCTGGTTCTCGTCATCGCCGTCGCCGACGCGGCGCTCATCGCGCTCGGCTTCGCGATCTACTGGCTCGAGTCGGGCCGCGCGGCGCCCTGACGCTGCCGCGGTGCAGCGTGACAAGCCGGCGCCTCCGGGGCAGAATGCTTCAAGCTTAATCTATTCAAACCTCATTCGATGAGCGTCCAGCCCCGGGCCGTGACGGCGGACCGCGAAAGCGCGGCGCACGCGGGCGACCACCGCGCGCTGCGCCTGTGGCTGCGCCTGCTGACCTGCACGCAGCTCATCGAGCGCACGGTGCGGCGGCGCCTGCGCGAGCGCTTCGCGACNNACGCTGCCGCGCTTCGACCTGATGTCGCAGCTGCAGCGCCATCCCGACGGGCTGAAGATGAACGAGCTGTCGCGCCGCATGATGGTGACCGGAGGCAACGTCACGAGCATCGTCGACCAGCTGGCACGCGAGGGGCTGGTCGAGCGCGCGACGGACGCAGACCGGCGCGCCTANNGATGACCGCGACCGCGCACGTGGACACCTTTGCACGCGACAACCTGCCCCCGGCGGACCAGTGGCCCGATCTGCTGTTCGAGCTCCCCGAGCTGCAGTACCCGCGCCGCATGAATTGCGCCGGCGAGCTGCTCGACCGCGCCGTGGCGCGCGGCGACGGCGAGCGGATCGTGCTGCGCGCGGACGAGGGGCAGTGCACCTACGCGCAGCTGCAGGCCCAGGCGAACCGCATTGCCCATGTGCTGGTGCGCGAGATGGGATTGAAGCCGGGAAACCGCGTGCTGCTGCGCGGGCCGAACAACCCGATGATGGCGGCCTGCTGGTTCGCCGTCATGAAGGCGGGCGGCGTCTGCGTGGCGACCATGCCGTTGCTGCGCGCGAAGGAGCTGACGGACGTCGTCACCAAGGCCGAGGTGAGCCACGCCCTGTGCGACCGGCGCCTCGCCGCGGAACTGGAAGCGGCGCTCCCCCACTGCCCGTCGCTGAGATCGGTCGCGTACTGGTACGACGACGCCCCGGATTCCCTGGACGCGCTGGCGGCCCGCCAGCCGGCGGCGTTTCGCAACGTGCCGACGTTTGCGGACGACGTCGCGCTGATTGCGTTCACGTCCGGAACGACGGGCAAACCGAAGGGCACGGTGCATTTCCACCGCGATGTCATCGCAATGTGCGATTGCTTCCCGCGCTCCTGCCTGAAGCCCTCGCCGGACGACGTCTTCTGCGGCACGCCGCCGCTCGCCTTCACGTTCGGGCTGGGCGGCATGCTGTGCTTTCCGATGCGCTTCGGCGCCTCCGTGGTCCTCGCGGAGAAGTTGATGCCGGATTCGCTGCTGGACACGGTGCAGCGCTTTGGCGCAACCGTGCTGTTCACGGCGCCGACGATGTACCGCGCCATCGCCGGCCTCGCGCCGCAATTCGATCTGCGCCGCCTGAAGAAATGCGTGTCCGCCGGGGAGGCGCTGCCCGACGCGACGCGCCAGCTGTTCCGCGAGGCGACCGGCATCGAGATCATCGATGGCATCGGCGCGACGGAGATGATGCACATCTTCATCTCCCACACGCCCGAGCGCGTGCGCCACGGGGCGACCGGGTATGCGATTCCCGGGTACCGCGCCACGGTGCTCGACGACGAGGGCCGGCCGTGCANNCGGCTGGAACCTGACCGGCGACGCCTACGCGATGGATGCGGACGGCTATTTCTTCTACCAGGCGCGCACCGACGACATGATCATCTCCGCGGGCTACAACATCGCGGGGCCCGAGGTGGAGGGGGCGCTGCTCGCCCATCCGGCGGTGGCGGAGTGCGGCGTGGTGGGCTGGCCGGATGCCGAGCGCGGCACCATCGTCAAGGCGTTCGTCGTGCTGCGGGCGGATCACCGGCCGGATGCAGCGATGACCGCGGCGCTGCAG
>DKBI01000141.1 GCA_002451175.1 Betaproteobacteria bacterium UBA6904 | reverse complement strand
TGGGACAACGGCCCCGGCATCGCCGCGGAGCATCAGCAGAAGATCTTTCAGGAGTTCGTTCAGCTCGCCAATCCGGAGCGGGACCGGGCCAAGGGGCTCGGTCTGGGTCTGGCGATCGTCGACCGCAGCGCGCGTCTCCTGGGCCACACGGTGCGACTGCGCTCGACGCCGGGGAAAGGCACCATGTTCGCCGTGGATATCGCACGTGGCGAGCGCGGTTCGATGGAGCCCGTGCAGGCCGCGCAACTGCCGCTCATCGCCGAACAGTTTCCCGGACTTTGCGTGGCCATCGTCGACGATGACAAGGCGAGCGTCGACGCGATGGCGGGTCTCCTCGAGCAATGGCAGTGCCGGGTGGTTGGCGCGGAATCCGCCGCGAAGCTGGTCGAGCAGCTTCGGACGCTGGGCGTCGTTCCCGATCTGCTGATCAGCGATTACCGGTTGCGCGGCAGCCGCACGGGCATCGAGGCAATCGAGCAGGTGCGGGCTGCGCTGCGGACCGCCGTGCCGGCCGTCCTGATCACCGGCGATACGGCGCCGGATCGCCTGATCGAAGCGCACGCCAGCCGGCTCGAACTGCTGCACAAACCCGTGGCATCGGAGCAGCTCAAGCACCTGCTCCGGCTCCTGCCGCAGCGCTCGAACGGCGTTTCCGCCGGCGCCGCGTCGCCGCCGCCACGCGGCGGCGGGGAGGGCGCATGCACGCCCTAGCGCACCCCGAAGCGGCGCGCGACGATCATCGCCTGGGCACGGTTCGTGACACGCAGAGCGCGCAGGATTTCCGTGACATGCGCCTTCACCGTCGGCTCCGCAATCTGCAGGTCGCTGGCGATGACCTTGTTCGGCTTGCCTTGCGCGACCAGCGCAAGCACCTGTTTCTGCCGCTCGCTGAGGCCGAGTTGCTGCAGCGATTTCGGAAAAGCGTCGGCGGTGTCGTTCGCGCCCGGCAGGTCCAGCGATCCCAAGGCCTGCGGCGGAACGTAGACGCCGCCGGCAAGTACCAAGCGCAACGCCTGAATCAGCACGTCACTTGAGGAGAGTTTCGGAATGAAACCTGCCGCCCCGGAATTGAGCGCCGCGACGACATCCGATTGTGCGCTGGACGCCGACACGATGACGATGCGCGCCTTGCAGCCGCGCGCGCGCAGCTCCTCCAGCGCCACGAGCCCCGGCAGCCCGGGCAGCCCGAGGTCGAGCAGCACCAGGTCGAGGTCGGGGTGCTGGTCGGTGCACGCGAAGGCCTCGTCGGCGCTGCTGGCCTCGAGGACTTCGGCGCGCGGATCCAGTGCGTCCAGCGAGAGCCGGAGGCCCTCCCGCACCAGCGGATGGTCGTCTACGACGAGAACTTTCATCTTCCGTGGCCCTCCTCCCTGGAGGCCGCATATCATCGATGGCATTATGAGCTTTTTTGCAGAGCTGGGAAGGGGAGCCCGCGTATCTCGGGGGAGGCTTAGTACTTTGGGCGAATGTCGGGTATCCCGCGCGGAGGCAGGCGTCCTCGTGCGGTCGAACGGATCGGATCGGCGCCGGCGCATGCCTGCGGCCCCTCGCGGGGTGCTGGCGGCAGTCGCGATGGTGGTCTGCGTGCCGGCTGCGGCGCAATCCGTGACCGAGCAGTCGTATTTCGAGGAGCTGCCGGTCGTGCTGTCGCCGTCCCGGATGCCCCAACCCTTGAATACGACACCCGGGGCGGTCACCGTGATGGACCGTGAATTCATTCGCGCGACTGGGTACCGAGACTTGCCGAGCCTGCTCAAGCTGGTCCCCGGTTTCCACGTGGTGCGGGAGCGCGGCGGCGCCTCGGACGTGACCTATCACGGTCTCGGCAACGCCTTTCCGAACCGCATGCAGGTCATGATCGATGGCCGCTCGGTCTATTCCATGTACTTCCTCGGCGGCGTGGACTGGCACGCGGTGCCCGTGACCATCGACGAGATCGAGCGCATCGAGGTGCTGCGCGGCTCCAACTCGGCCACCTACGGCTCGAACGCCGCGCTGGGCGTGGTCAACATCGTCACACGGGCCGGCGGCGAACGGCCGGGTACCGAGGCCACCCTGGCCGTCGGGAACAACAGCCTGTTCGACGCGGGCGTCAGCCATGACTTGCGCAGCGGGCCCCTGGGTCTGCGCTTCGATGCGCAGGTTCGGTACGACCATGGATTCGCGACACTCGTCGATTCGCCGCGCAGTGGCGTGGCGAGCGTGCGCGCCGACTACCGTTTGAACGCGCGCGACGAATTGACGGTCTCGGCGGCCGTCAACGACGCCCGGCGAGGCCTCGGTTTCGACGGCGACCCGGTGAACGCCAATGGACTGCGCGCGCTGCGCACCGAGAACGCGTCGCTGGGCGTAAGCTGGCGGCGCTCGATAGGACCCGGAGAGGACGTTCAGGTCGGCTACTACCACAATCAGGAACACGCGACCGAGCGGCTGACGGCCTACCTGCCGCCATTCTTTCCGACGGTGCCGATCGATTACGACCGGACCGCGACCCGCGACAACCTGCATGTCCAGCATCTGTTTTCGCCGACGGCGTCGACGCGTCTGGTCTGGGGCCTGGAACTTCGCCACGATGCGATGCGCTATCCGCGCTTCTTCTATGGCGTGCACGAGGTCCGCCAGGACGTGTCGCGCGTGTTTGCCAACCTGGAATGGAAGCCGGTGAAGAGTGTGGTCGTCAACGCAGGCACCATGCTGGAGCACTATGCGGGACGCGGCACCGACGTCGCACCGCGCCTGTTCGTCAACTGGCAGGTCTTGCCGGGCCATACGGTTCGCGCCGGACAGTCCGTGGCGTACCGGGCATCGTCCATCGCCGAGGAACGCATGGACATGCGCTTCTATTCCAACGGCTACTCCGGCGTCCTGCTGCGCGTGAGTTACGTCGGCGAGCCTTCGATCCGCCGCGAGCGGGTGCAGGCGAACGAAATCGGCTATCTCGGCCAGTTCCGGACCTGGAACGGCGTGCTGGACGTGCGGGTGTTCGACGAGAAGATCACGGATTTCATCCAGGACATCCCCATTCCGGCGCCGCCGGGCGTCATCGATCCCAGGAGTTACACGTTCGTGAACGTCGACGTGCCCGTGCGCTTGCGCGGGTTCGAGGCGGAATACAGCGCGCGGCCGGCTCCCGGCGCGCTGCTGCGCGCCGGCTATTCCAATCTGTCGGTCAGCGCGCCGTTTGCGAAGGAGATCCACGAACGCGAGGGGCCGCACCACTCGGCAACCGTCACCTGGATGCAGGAGTGGAGCGCGCGCTGGCGCACCACGCTTTCGGCGATCCGCTACAGCGGCTACGAATGGGGCAGCGGGTCGCTGACGGTGCCGTCCTACACCGTGCTCGATGCCCGCATCGCCTACCGCTTCGGACCGCAGTCGCGGCCCTCCGAGATTGCGCTCGTCGCGCTGGACCAGGGACGCCGGCACGAGGAGTATGCGCCTTCAGGGGGTGTGGCGCCCTCGGGCGGCCGCAGCCTCAACTACGTGCCGCGCGCCGTGTTCGTGACCGGGCGGCTTGCCTTCTAGCGCGGCTGCACCGTTCGGAGGCGCGCGGCGCCGAGGAGTTCGGTTGACGTGGATCAAACCCGATCCGCCGCCGAACCTCCAACCTTTCGCCCCAGGAGGCGAAGGGAACGGTGTACGAGATTCGGCTCCACGGCCGGGGTGGTCAGGGCGCAGTGATGGCCGCGAATCTGCTCGCCCGCGCGCTGGTCGAGGAAGGGCAGCACGTCGTGGCGATCCCGTCGTTCGGCTTCGAACGTCGCGGCGCGCCCGTTGCGGCATTCCTGCGCTTCGACGCGCAGCCGATCCGTCGCATGACGAACATCTACGAGCCGGACTGCGTGGTGTGCATCGACCCGACGGTCGGCCGTGCGGTGAACATTTTCGACGGCCTTCGTGAACACGGAACGCTCGTCCAGGCTTCGCGCCGCACGCTCGGCGAACTGCAAATTCCGGATCGCGTAGCGACGGTCGGCCTGTGCGACGCGGTCGGCATCGCATTGCAGATCTTCCGCCGCCCGATCACCAACACCATCATGCTGGGCGCGTTTGCGCGCACCACGGGGCTGGTGCCGCTCGAGGCGCTGCGTTCCGCGCTGGGCGAGGAGGGCGGGCTGCGCGACGCGGCGCTGGACCAGAACCTGGAGGCCCTGCGGCGCGGGTACGAGGAGACCGCCGTGCATCGCCTCGAGCGCAGGGCGGCGGCATGAAGCGCCCGGCGAAGCCGTTCTTCGACATCACGGCGATTCCGAACGACCTGGCGCCGATCGCCACCGAGCCGAGCCCGATGCTGCCGGGCGACTGGCGCAGCCTGCGGCCGGTCGTCGACCGCGGCAAGTGCGTGAAGTGCGCGGTCTGCTGGCTCTACTGCCCGGTGCAGTGCGTGGTCGAGAAGCCGCGCTGGTTCGATTTCAATCTGGCGACCTGCAAGGGCTGCGGCATCTGCGCGCAGGAATGCCCGCAGCGGGCGATCGCCATGGTCGAGGAGGCGGCATGAGCGCGTTGCCGCAGGCGAAGGCGCGGCCGCACCACGTCGTTTGCGACGGCAATGAAGCCGCTGCCTGGGGGGTGGTGCTGTCGCGGCCCGACATGGTGGCCGTATACCCGATCACGCCGCAGACGTCCCTGGTCGAGGCGCTCGCGCAGTTCGCCGCCGACGGCATGCTGGATGCCGACATGGTGGAGGCCGAGGGCGAACACAGCGTCCTGTCCGTGCTCCAGGGGGCGTGTCTCGCGGGCGCGAGAACCTACACCGCCACCTCCGGACCCGGGCTCGCGTTCATGTTCGAGCCCTACCTGCGCGCGCCGGGCCTGCGCCTGCCGATGGTGATGTCGCTCGTCACGCGCGACACGCTGTCGCCGCAATGCGTGTGGGGCGGGCACCAGGACGCGATGAGCGTGCGCGAGGTCGGCTGGCTCCAGCTCTACTGCGAATCGGTGCAGGAAATTCTCGACACGGTGATCATGGCGTTCAAGATCGCCGAACACCGCGACGTGATGCTGCCGATCAACGTGTGTCACGACGGCAACTACCTCTCGTTCGGCGTCTGCCGCGTGGATCTTCCGGAGCAGGCCGGGGTCGACGCCTTCCTCGGCAAGCCGGACACCAACTGGCACGTCGCGCTCGATCCGGATCGACCGATGGGCGTGGATCCGCTGACGGGCGGCGGCGGGCCCGGGGGCGCGCTCTTTACGCGTTACCGCAAGGGGCACTGCCGCGGCATGCAGAATGCGCTGCGTGTGATCGACGAGGTGCACGCCGAGTTCGGCGCCCGCTTCGGCCGGCGGCACGCGGGCCTGATCGAGGAGTACCGGCTCGAGGGCGCGGAGTACGCCATCGTCACGATCGGCAGCATGACCGGTGCGGCGAAGGACGCCGTGGACGAAGCGCGGGCGCGCGGCGAGCGCGCCGGCCTCATCAAGGTCAAAACCTACCGGCCGTTCCCGGTGCAGGCGATGGCGCAGGCGATAACGAAGGTCGGGGCCGTCGGGGTGGTGGATCGCTCGGTGAGCTTCGGCTGGAATGCGGGCCCGCTCTATCAGGACGTGCTGGGCACGCTGGCGACGGTGCCCGCGCGCATCCCGGCCGTGAGTTTCATCGGCGGACTGGCAGGCGCCGACCTGACGCCGGCGCATTTTTCGCGCGCCCTCGAGACGACGGCCCAGGCGCGCGCGGGCGCGCTGCCGCTGGCGCCGGTCTGGCTGAACGAGAACGACCGCTGAGNNGCGGAAGGCAGCGTGCTGCTCGCGACGCGCGATCCCGCGCCGCCGTATTCGCCAACCGTCCTGCCTTACGTCGTCTCGGGCAAGTCCGACCCGGCACGCGTGCGACTGCGAGGCGAGGATTACTTTGACGACCAGCGCGCCAGCTTGCGCTGCGGCAGCGCGCTGGCTTCGCTGGATCCGGAACAACACGTCGCAACGTTCGCGGACGGCGAGGTCGTGCAGTACGAGCGCGTGCTGTTGGCCACGGGCGCGGCCCCGGCAATTCCGCCGATCGCGGGGCTGAGCCAGGTGAAATTCCATGTCCTGCGCACGCTCGAGGACGCCACGCAGCTGCGTGCCGCGCTCGGCAACGCTCGCCGGGCCGTCGTGCTCGGCGCCGGGCTGGTCGGCATGCACGCGGCGGAGAACCTCGTCAACGCCGGCGCGGAGACGGTGATCGTCGAAATGCGGCCGCAGGTCCTGCCGGGCTATTTCGACGAGACCGCCGCGGGGCTGATCGCGGGGGCGTTCGTGCAGCGCGGTGCGCGCGTGCTGTGCGGCCAGTCCGTGGTGAGCATCGCGCCGCGCGAACAGGGCTTCATGCTCAAGCTGGTCAACGGCGAGCGCATCGACGGCGATCTGCTGCTCGTCGCGGCCGGCGTGCGGCCGGTGAAGGAATACCTCGAGGGTTCGGGGATCCGGGCAGACGAGGGGATTCTCGTCGATCGGCGCATGCGCACCAGCGCGCCCGACGTCTGGGCGGCCGGCGACGTGGCGCAGGCGGCGAGCTTCTTCCACGACGCGCCCCGCGTGAACGGCATCCTGCCGAACGCGGTGGAGCAGGGGCGGGTCGCGGGCATGGACATGGCCGGCGATCCCGGGGCGCGCGACTACCGCGGCGGCGTGCCGATCAACACGTATCACTTCTTCGGCCGGCAGGCGCTGTCGGTCGGCATCGACGCCGTCGAAGGCGCCGAGACCCATGTGACGAGCGACGCCGCCGCCGGCCGCTATCGCAAGATCGTCCTGAAGGACGACCGGCTCGCCGGGATCTTCGCGATCGACCTGCCGTTCGACGCCGGCATCATGGTGGAGCTGGCGCTGCGCCGCGTCGATCTCGCGCCGGTGCGCCAGGATTTTCTCGACAACCCCCGCGACACGGCGCGCGCGCTGATGTCGCGCCTCTGGCGCTGATCGCATGCCGGCCTACGAAACCATCGCGTTCGATGCCGCCCGGTGCACCGGCTGCGGCGACTGCATGAGCGCGTGCGCGCAGGCGAAGACCGGCGGCTTCGACCATGCGGCATCGCGCATTCAGGTGCTGCCCTCGGCGAACGACGGCTTCGAGCTGGCGCTGTGCCGCCAGTGCGGCGACCCGGGCTGCGTCTCCGCCTGTCCCGCGGCGGCGCTGGAGAAGGACCGCGCAACCGGCGTCGTGGCGTGGGACGGCGCGAAGTGCGTGAACTGCCTGCTGTGCACCGTGGGCTGCACCTACGCCGGCATCAGCTTCGACGAAGCCGCGGGACACGTCACCAAGTGCGACCTCTGCGGNNTGCGGCGAAGGCGCGCTGCGCCACGTGAAGAGCGCGCGCATCTACAATTTCTACGGCGAGCTCGAGGACCTGTTCGTGCCCGGACTTGCGGGTTGCCAGGGCTGCAACACCGAGCTGCTCATCCGCCACGTGCTGCGTGCCGTGGGCCCCGAGACCGTGGTCGCCGCGCCGCCGGGCTGCATCCCGGGAATGGGCACTGTGGGCTACAACGGCAAGACGGGCACCAAGGTGCCGGTCTTTCATCCGCTGCTGACGAACACCGCGTCGATGCTGGCCGGCGTGCGGCGCACCTACAAGCGCAAGGGACGCGACGTCACGGCACTGGCCCTCGCCGGTGACGGCGGCACCGCCGACGTGGGATTCCAGTCGCTGTCGGGCGCGGCCGAGCGCGGCGAGGAGATCCTCTACGTCTGCGTCGACAACGAGGGCTACATGAACACCGGCATGCAGCGCTCGGGCTGCACGCCGTTCGGCGCATGGACCTCGACGACGCCGGTCGGCGAGCGCGGCCATGGCAAGACGCAGGATGCGAAGAACCTGCCGCTGCTCATGGTGATGCACCGTTGCGCCTACGTCGCGACCGCCTCGACGGCGTTCATGGAAGACCTGTACGACAAGCTGGCGCGGGCGATCGAGGCGTCCAAGTCCGGATTCGCGTACCTGCACATCTACTCGCCCTGCACCTCGGGCTGGCGCTTTCCTTCGCAGGCGAACATCGAGGTCGCGCGCAAGGCGGTCGAGACCGGGTTCGTCGCGCTCTGGGAATACACGCCGGCGGATGGCCTGCGCTTCACGCGGTCGATCGATGCGGTGCGCCCGGTCGACGAATACCTGGAGGCAGTCGGCAAGTATCGCCACCTGGACGCGGCGCAGGTCGAACACATCCAGGCGCACCTGAAGAAGGACCTCGAGCTCCTGCGCGAGCTGGCCGCCCGCGGGCCGCGGGCCGACGCGCGCGCGCTCGCGCACTGAAACGCCACCGGCGGCGTTGCCCAAGGGCGCGCCGGGTGCGATCATCGGCGCGATGAAACGACGCAAGCTCGGCGCGTTCGAGGTGCCTGCCATCGGCTTGGGCTGCATGGTGATGCCCGGCTTCTACTTTGCGGGTGCCGAGGAGGCGTCGATCGCCACGTTGCATCGCGCCGCCGATCTCGGCATGAATTTTCTCGACACCGCGGACGCCTACGGCAACGGCAAGAACGAGGAGCTCGTCGCGCGGGCGATCCGCGGGCGACGGAACGCTTACCTCATCGCCACGAAGTTCGGCAACGTCTGGCGCCCCAACGTCGATTACGACGTGGACGGCCGGCCGGAGTACGTGGCGGCCGCGTGCGAGGCGAGCCTGAAGCGGCTCGGCATCGAGACCATCGACCTGTACTACCAGCATCGCGTGGATCCCAAGGTGCCAATCGAGGACACCGTCGGTGCAATGAAACGCCTGGTGGAGCAGGGCAAGGTGCGGCACCTGGGGCTGTCGGAGGCCTCGGCACCGACGCTCCGGCGCGCGCATGCCGTGCATCCGATCGCAGCGCTGCAGACCGAGTATTCGCTGTGGACGCGCGATGCGGAGGCGGAAATCCTGCCGGCGTGCCGCGAGCTGGGC
Source organism: Betaproteobacteria bacterium UBA6904 (assembly GCA_002451175.1). GTDB lineage: Bacteria > Pseudomonadota > Gammaproteobacteria > Burkholderiales > SG8-39 > 2-02-FULL-66-14. The sequence continues at coordinate 1,523 of DKBI01000141.1, read as the reverse complement.
ATCGGCTACGTCGCCTACTCGCCGCTGGGGCGCGGCCTCTTCGGTGGCGCGATCGAGGGGCCGGAGAGTCTCGCCGAGGGCGACCGGCGGCGCGCGCATCCGCGCTTCCAGGCGGAGAATCTGCGCGCCAACGTGGCGCTGGTGGAACCGGTGAAGCGCGTCGCTGCGGCGCGAGGCTGCACGCCCGCGCAAGTCGCGCTGGCCTGGCTGCTGGCGAAAGGCGAGGGCATCGTGCCGATTCCCGGCACGCGGCGCGTGGACCATCTGGAAGCGAATGCGGCGGCGGCCGACCTGGTCCTGTCGTCCGAGGACATCGTGCTGCTGGAAGCCGCGTGTCCGCCAGGGGCTGCGCGGGGCGAGCGCTATCCTGCGAGCGCGATGGCGAAGCTGAACGGCTAGCTACGCGGCGTCAGCCTGCGCCAGACTACCGCAGGGCGCCACGCGCCCGCATCGCCCGGGCGTAGAGGAGCAGGCCGAGCGCGACGAGGAAGATCACCGCTGTAAACGCGAGCGAGAAGGCGTCGCCGATGACGTCCATGCCGTTCGACAGGACGTAGTTGCGGATCGTGGTGGCCACCATGCCGGCAAGCGACGCGAAGAACGCCCAGACGGCAACGCGCCTGCGGAACAGCAGGAGCAGCGAGCCGAGGACGCCGCCCCAGACGCCCAGGGCCCAGGTCGCGATCACCCAGGCCGGCAGGCTGTAGAAGAACGCGAGTTGCGCCGGCGTGAACCCGCTCAGGTAACTCGCGTTCCTCGTCTGCGTCATGACGAAGTCCATGGCGCCCATGGCGTTCCACAGCAGCGCGAGCCCCCCGATGACCCACAGGTGCCTGGGCGCGCGCCAAGCGTGCGCCGCCGATGCTTCCGTCATGCCTTCCTCCCTCTCCGCGGGCTCACCCTGCGACGGTCACTTCGCGAGCGCCTTCATCGCCCGTTCCAGGCCGTCGATCGTCGTGGGGAACATGCGGTTGTTCATCAATTCCTTGATCACCTGGATCGACTGGCGGTACGGCCAGATCTCCTCCGGCTCGGGGTTGAGCCAGATGCACTTCGCATAGATGTCGGTGACGCGCCGCACCCAGACGGCGCCCGACTCCTCGTTGAAGTACTCGATCGAGCCGCCCGGCTGCAGNNTCGTCGCGTCGCCGACGAACACGACCTTGTAGTCGTGGCCGTACTTGTGCAGCAGGTCCCAGGTGCGCGTGCGCTCGGAGTGGCGGCGCCGGTTGTCCTTCCACACGAAATCGTACAGGCAGTTGTGGAAGTAGAAGAATTCCAGATGCTTGAACTCGGTCTTCGCCGCCGAGAATAGCTCCTCGGCCAGCTTGATGTGATCGTCCATCGTGCCGCCGATGTCCATCAGCATCAGCACCTTGACCGTGTTGCGGCGCTCCGGCCGCATGTGGATGTCGAGATAGGCCTTCTTCGCCGTGGAAGAAATCGTGTTCTCGAGATCGAATTCGTCCGGCGCGCCCTCGCGCGCGAACTTGCGCAGGCGGCGCAGCGCGACCTTGATGTTG
>DKBI01000250.1 GCA_002451175.1 Betaproteobacteria bacterium UBA6904 | reverse complement strand
TCCATCACGCGCAGATCGCACCACAACGCGAGCTCGAACCCGCCCGCCACAGCCGGCCCCGCCACCGCTGCGATCACCGGCTTGTCGAGTTCCAGGCGCGTCGGTCCCATCGGGCCGCGCGGCGGCAGCCGCTCGTCGAGTGGGTAGGCAAGCGCATCGAGGCCTTGCCCGTCCAGCGCCGCCGCGTACTTCAGATCGAATCCGGCGCAGAACGCGCCACCCTCGCCCCACAGCACGGCGACCGCCGCGTCGGGATCGCGGTCGAAGGCGACGAACGCCTCGGCGAGCGCCTCGGCGCTTGCCGGATCCATGGCGTTGCGCGCTTCCGGACGATGGTGAATCACGGTCCACACCCGGCGCGACTTCTCGATGCGCACGCTCATGACGCCTGGCCCCCCTCCGGGATTGGCCGGCCGCTGTCGCGCCAGCGCACCGCCTCGTGGAAGCCGTGCGCTTCCGCGTATTGTTTGAACCACAAGCCCTCGGGCGAATGTCGCGTGATGCCGTCGAAGAGCGTCGCGATCATCTGGGTGTTGGCGAGGCCCATGTTGTCGTAGGCCTGGTTGATCATGAGCTTTTGCATCATGAGCTGGTTCTTCGGCACGCCGGCCATGCGCGCGGCGAGCGCGTCCACCGCGGCGTCGAGCTTCTTCGCCGGCACCGCGTCGTGCACGAGGCCCCAGGCCTTCGCGGTCTTGCCATCGATCGTGTCGCCGGTGAGGAGCATGCGCTTCGCCTTCTCCGCGCCGATCCGGTAGACCCACATCGCCGTCGTCGGGCAGCCCCAGACGCGCGCCGGCATGTAGCCGATGCGCGCGTTCTCCGCCATGACGACGAGATCGGCGCACAGCGCGATGTCCGATCCGCCCGCGACCGCGTAGCCGTGCACCTTGCAGATCACCGGCTTGTAGCTGCGCCACAGGGAAAAGAAGTCGTCCGTCCAGCGCCGCATCACCCTGTAGTCCTTCATCGGGTCCCAGGGCATCGCCTGGATCACCGCGTTGCGGCGGCCTTTCTTTTCGGCGAACACCTTCAGGTCGTAGCCCGCGCAGAAGGCCCGCCCGGCACCCGAGAGCACGATGACGTGCACGCGGTCGTCCTCATTGGCGGCCTCCACGGCGCGCCGGATCTCACCCGGCATGCGATCGTCGATCGCGTTGAGCCGGTCCGGCCGGTTGAGCGTGACGCGGGCGATGCGGCCGTCGACCGCGTATTTGAGTGTCTGCAGCTTCATGGGCGGTTTTCTCCGGTTTGCGGTTAGCATGGTAGCGATGCCGCCGCTCGTCTGGTATTTCGATTTCGTCTCGCCATTCGCCTACATCGCCCTGCACCGGCTGCGCGAGCTTCCGGCGGGCGCCGCGATCGAATTCCGGCCCGTGCTTTTCGCCGGGCTGCTCGAGCATTTCGGCCAGAAGGGCCCTGCGGAAATCGCCGCCAAGCGCCGCTACACCTACCGCTGGTGCCATTGGTGGGCGCGCAGCCTCGGCATTGCGTTCCGCTTTCCCGCGGCGCACCCCTTCAATCCGCTGCACCACCTGCGTCTCGCGATCGCCGCCGGCAGCACCGAGGACGCCGTGCGTCGGATCTTCGCCGCGCTCTGGACGACGGGGTCAGACCCCGGCGAGGCGGCGGGCTTCGCGTCGCTCGCGGCATCGCTCGGCTTGGATGCCGCGCGGCTGGGCGCCCCGGAGATCAAGGCGGCGCTGCGGCGGAATACGGAGGACGCCGCGCAGCGCGGCGTATTTGGCGTGCCCACCCTCGAGGTGGACGGGGAGCTGTTCTGGGGCGCCGATGCAATCGATTTCGCGCGGGCGTTTCTCGCCGATCCGGCGGTCCTCAGGAATGCGGAGATCGAGCGGCTCGAGCGCCTCCCGGTGGGTGCCGCGCGCAAGCGCTAGCCGTACTTGCGCGCGTCCTCGATGACCTTGCCGTCGTTCGGCAGGCTGCCCGGCGCGACCAGCTCCACTTCGCCACGCAGCTTGGTGATGTCGCGAATCGAGGCGACGATCGCATCGGCCAGCCCGCCGGGCGGCTCGCGCACCTCGCACTTCAGCGTCATGCGATCGTTGCCGGTCTCGCCCTCGACCACGAGGCGCGCCTTGAGCACCTCGACGTGGCGGCGCAGGATCTCGCTGACCTGCTTGGGCGTGACGAACATCGCACGCACCTTCGTCGTCTGGTCGGCACGCCCCATCCAGCCCTTGATGCGCACGTTGGTACGGCCGCACGGGCTGGAGCCCGGCAGCACCGCGGACAGGTCGCCCGTGCCGAAGCGGATCAGCGGGTAGTCGCGGTTGAAGCTCGTGATCACGACCTCTCCCACCTCGCCCGCGGCAACCGGGTCGCCGGTGCCGGGCCGGACGATCTCGAGGATCAGCGCCTCGTCGAGGATCATGCCCTCGGTCACGGCGCCATCGGGCAGGAACGACTCGTACGCCAGCAGCCCGAGATCCGCCGTCGCGTAGCACTGGCTGACGTGAATGCCGCGGGCCGCCATCGCCTGGCGCAGCGCCGGCGGCAGGTACTCCGCGCCGACCTGCGCGCGCTTCAGGCCGCCGATGTCGACCTTCAACTCGTCCGCCTTCTCGACGATCAGCTTGAGAAACGACGGCGTGCCGATGAGGCCGGAGACGCGCAGGTCGCGGATCGTCGTCACCTGCATCTCGGTCTGCCCGACGCCGGTGGGCACCACCGTGCAGCCGAGCGCCCGCGCGCCGCACTCGAGCATCGATCCGGCCGGCGTGAAGTGATACGCAAAGGTGTTGACGATGAGGTCTCCGGGCCGGAACCCGCCGGCGAAGAGCCCGCGCGCCGTGCGCCACCAGTCCGCGCCGGTGCCTTCGGGCTCGTACAGCGGGCCCGGCGAGACGAACAGCTTGGCGAGCCGCTCCACCGGTGTCGCATTCAGCCCGCCCAGCGGCGGCCGCTGCTTCTGCAGTTCACCCAGATCCGATTTCCGCGTCACGGGCAGCTTCGCCAGCGCGGCCCGCGAATTCACGGCGGCGGCATCCACGCCCTCCAGGATGCGCGCAAACCCGGGGGCGTTCTTCTGGGCGTGCGCAATGTGCGCCGGCAGCGCCGCCAGGAGATGCGCCTCGCGCTCCTCCGGCACCCGCGCCTCGAGCGCGTCGTAATACCGCTGTGCCGAGCTCATGGGGTCTGACCCCATTACAGCCAGCGTTTCCGGCGCCGGTAGGACTTCACGTCGCGGAAGCTCTTGCGGCCGCCGGAGGAAAACCCGAGATAGAACTCCTTCACGTCCTCGTTCTCCGCCAGCGCCTTGCCCTCGCCGTCCATGACGACGCGGCCGTTCTCCAGGATGTAGCCGTAGCCCGCGTACTTCAGCGCGATGTTGGTGTTCTGCTCCGCCAGCAGGAAGCTCACGCCCTCCTTCTGGTTCAGCTCGCGGACGATCTCGAAGATCTCCTCGACCAGCTGCGGCGCGAGCCCCATCGACGGNNGCCATCAGCGCGCGTCCGATCGCGGTCATCTGCTGCTCGCCGCCGGAGGTGTAGCCCGACTGCGAGTTGCGCCGTTCCTTGAGGCGCGGGAAGTACGTGTATACCTTCTCGAGGTGCTCGCCGATTTCGCTGCCCTTGCGCGTGTACGCGCCGGTCAGCAGGTTTTCCTCCACGGTCAGGTGCGCGAAGCACCGCCGCCCCTCCATGACCTGCACGACGCCTCGCCGCACGAGGTCGGCCGGCGTCAGGTTTTCGATCCGTTCGCCGTGGTATTCGATGTAGCCCTTGGTGACTTCGCCGCGCTCGCCCTTGAGCAGATTCGACACGGCGCGCAGCGTCGTCGTCTTGCCGGCGCCATTGCCGCCGAGCAGCGCGACGATGCCGCCTTCCGGCACCGTGAGCGAGACGCCCTTCAGCACCAGGATGACGTGGTTGTAGATGACTTCGATGCCGTTGACGGTCAGCAGCGCGGCACTCATGGGATGATCGCCGGGGTGAGGGGCCCTGCCCCCGGCAAGCCGGCGGCAGGGCCGTGACGTCACGCCGCCTTCACTGCTCCTTCGCGCAGTCGCGCTTGGTGATCTTCTTCTCCGCCGCGTACTTCTCGGCGGACGCCTTGATCATCGGCTTGATGATGCTCATGTCGGCTTCGTAACGCTCCTTGCCGACGACCCATTTCTTGCCGTCCCAGGTGTGCACTGCCGCAGCCCGCGCTCCCGCGTGATCGACGCACGACGTGCTCACCGGCATCATGAATCCATCCAGCCCGAGCTTCTTGATGGCGGCCGCGTCGATCGCCAGGTTCTCCAACCCCCAGCGCACCTCCTCGCCCTTGAGCGGCTTCTTGCCGTACTTGATCTGGGCGCGCTTCACACCCTCGACCGCCATCATGGCCGAGACCATGCCGCGGTTGTACAGGACCTCGCCGACATCCTCCTTCTTGCCGGTGCCCTGACCCTTGTCGTAGACGTACTTCATCATGTCCTTGTGCACCGCGCCCTGTCCCGCGGGCGCGAGGAACACGAGCGCGTTGTAGCCCTTGGCGCTCTCGCCGGCCGGCGAGACATCCGGCTCCGCGCCGGACCACCACACGCCGTACATCTTCTCGCGCGGATATCCGGTCGCCACGGCCTCCTTGATGGAGGTCGAGTTCATCACGCCCCAGCCCCAGAGGAACACGTAGTCCGGGCGCTGCTGGCGGACCTGCAGCCAGGTCGCCTTCTGCTCGACGCCCGGATGGGTCACCGGCAGCAACAGGAGCTGGTAGCCGTGCGTCTTGGCGCGCTCCTGCAGCAGCGGGATCGGCTCCTTGCCGTAGGGCGAGTCGTGGTAGACGAGCGCGATCTTCTTGCCCTTCAGCTTGTCCAGCCCGCCCTCCTTCTTGCCGACGTGCTGGATCAGCATGTCCGCGGCATCCCAGTAGGTGCCGCCGAGCGGGAAGTTGAAGCCGAACACCGTGCCGTCGACCGAATCGGCGCGCCCGTAGCCGGCGGTGATGAGCGGGATCTTGTCCGTGAACGTCTTGTCGGTGAGCGCGAAGGTAATCCCGGTGGACAGCGGCTGCACCACGGTGGCCCCCGTCGGCCCCTTGCCCTTCAGCCGCTCGTAGCACTCCACGCCCTTGTCCGTGGCGTAGCCGGTTTCACACTCCTCGAAGGTGATCTTCACGCCGCCGATGCCGCCATCGCGCGCATTCACCAGCTTCAGGTAATCGACATAGCCATTCGCGAACGGGATGCCGTTCGGCGCGTACGCGCCCGTGCGGTAGACCAGTACGGGAAAGAACTGCTCCTTGGCCTGCGCCAGCGCCTGCGCGCCGCTCAGCGTCGCCACCGCTGCCGACACCGCGACGATCGCGGTCCGCAATCCCGGTTGAGTGTTGAATTTCATGTCCATCCTCCTTTTAGATTGCGGCGAGATCGCCGCAGTTGCGAAACATGATAAACCCGCCCCCTCAATGCGGGAACGGCCATAGCCTGAGCTTCTCCTTGCCGATCGCCCACAGCCGCGCGAGACCGTGCGGCTCGACCACCAGGAAGAACACGATCAACCCGCCGAAGATCATGAACGCGAGGTGCGAAGCCATCGCAGTCGAAATCGGGATGCCGAACCAGAGCGGAATCTGATCGAGCACGATCGGCAGGATGACGATGAAGGCCGCCCCGAAGTAGCTGCCGAGCAGCGAGCCCATGCCGCCGATGATGATCATGAACAGCAGGTTGAGCGAGAGCGTCAGGTTGAAAGCCAGCGGCTCCCAGGAGCCCAGGTAGATGAAGCCCCAGAGCGCCCCCGCCACGCCGCAGTAGAACGAGCTGACGGCGAAGGCCGTGAGCTTGGCGTACACCGGGCGGATGCCGATCACCTCCGCGGCGACGTCCATGTCGCGCATCGCCATCCATTCACGCCCCAGGTGACCGCGCACGAGATTCTTGGCGATCAGCGTGAACACGACCAGCACGCCGAGGAGAAACAGGTACTTGTCCGTGGGGGTCTCGATCGCCCAGCCGAATAGCTCCACCGGCGCCGTCGACACGGATCCCGACGAGTTGTAGTTCGTGAACCACTTGACGCGCGCGAACACCCAGTCCATGAAGAACTGCGCCGCCAGCGTCGCCACCGCGAGGTACAGGCCCTTGATGCGCAGGCTCGGGATGCCGAACAGCATGCCGACCAGCGCGGCGATCAGCCCGGCGAGCACCAGCACGACGAGAAAATTGAGCTGCGGAATGCGCAGCGCCAGGTTGTAGGCCGCGTACGCGCCGACCGACATGAACGCGGCATGGCCGATGGAGATCTGTCCGCAGTAGCCGACGAGCAGGTTCAGGCCGATGGCGGCGAGCGTGAGGATGAGGAACGGAATGAGAATCGACAGGAACAGGTAGTCGCTCGCGAGAATCGGCACCCCGGCGAAGGCGAACACGAGCAGGCCGATCATGAACCAGCGGTCCTGCAGGATCGGCAGCATCTGCTGATCCGCCACGTAGGTCGACTTGAACTGGCCGTTTTCCCTGTAGAGCATGGCGCCTCAGACCCGATCGATCCGGCGCTCGCCGAACAGCCCCTCGGGCCGCACGAGCAGGAACAGCAGCGCCAGCATGTACGCAAACCAGTTTTCGATCCCGCCGCCGGCGAGGTCGAACGCCTGGACCATCACGGGCCCCAGGAAGACCTCGGCCATCTTCTCGCCGACGCCGATGATCAGGCCCCCGACGATCGCCCCGGGGACCGAGGTGAAGCCGCCGAGAATCACCACGGGCAGCGCCTTCAGCGCCACTTGCGACACCGAGAACTGCACGCCGAGCTTCGCGCCCCAGATCACGCCCGCCACCAGCGCGACGAGGCCGGCCACCGACCAGACGATGACCCAGATGCGGTTGAGCGGGATGCCGATCGACTGCGCGGCCTGGTGATCGTCCGCCACCGCGCGCAGCGCGCGGCCGGTCGCCGTCTTCTGGAAGAAGATGGCGAGCCCGGCGACGAGCAGCGCGGCGACGATCGCCGCCATGAAGTCTTCCTTGTTCACCAGGATGCCGCCCTCGAACACGCCATCCAGGATCATCACCGGCTCCTTGGCGATGCCCAGGTTGATCTCGTAGATGTCGCTGCCCCACACGGTCTGGCCGAACCCGTCCAGGAAATACGTGACGCCNNCCAGGCGAGCACCACCATGATGCCGAGCGCGAGCACCATCGCCAGCCAGAGCGGCATGTGCTCGGCGAGCCGCGCCACCGAGAGCGCCGCGAAGAGCACCATCGCGCCCTGCGCGAAATTGAACACGCCGGAGGCCTTGAAGATCAGCGCGAAGCCCAGCGCGACGAGCGAGTACAGCACGCCCGTCATCAGCCCGCCGAGCAGCACTTCCACGTAGAACCCCGCGGGCGATGCGCCGCTCGCGAGCGGCAGCACGAGGCCGATGGCGAGGGCGGAAATCAGGGCGACGACGGGCCAGTTCTTCTTCATGGCGTCAGTGGCTCACCCCGAGATAGGCGTCGATCACGGCCTGGTTCGCGCGCACCTCGTCGGGCGTGCCGTCGCCGATCTTGCGGCCGTAGTCGAGCACCACCACGCGGTCGGAAATGTCCATCACCACGCCCATGTCG
>DKBI01000314.1 GCA_002451175.1 Betaproteobacteria bacterium UBA6904 | reverse complement strand
GAGCAGCCGCAAATCGAGCATGCCCTGCGCGAGGACGCGCACCGCCGCATCGTGCGGCTCGTTCCAGCGCCGCCCGGGGCGTGCCTGGGCCATCGCCGCGCGCTGCGCGGCGAGCACCAGCTCGTAGACGTCGCGCTGCGCCGCCGAAAAGCGGCCGTTCACGGGAAAGGTGCGCGTGATGTCGGCCGCATAGCCGTTGAGCTCGCACGCCGCGTCGATCAGCAGCACGTCGCCGTCGCGCAGCACGGCGTTGTTGAAGACGTAGTGCAGTACGCAGGCGTTCGGGCCGCTCGCCACGATCGGCCCGTAGGCGGGGTACTGGGCGCCGCGGCGACGGAATTCGTACAGCAGTTCGGCCTCGATCTCGTACTCGAAGCGGCCGGGTCGCGTGGCCCGCATGGCGGCGCGATGCGCCGCCGCGGAGATCGCCGCCGCGTGCCGCATGGTGGCGACCTCGGCCTCGTCCTTCAGCAGGCGCATCTCGTCGATCAGCGCGCGCACGTCGTGAAAGCGGTGCGGGGCGGCGATCCCCAGACGCACTTTTTCGCGCACCGCGTTGACCCATTGCATCGCGCGCGCGTCGACCGAAGGGTCGCTGCCGACCGGATAGTGCAGGACGGACTGGCCCTCCAGCAGCTTGGCCATCTCCGCGTCGAGCGCGGCGATCGGAAACGTGGCATCGAACCCGAAGCGCTCGCGCGCCCCGTCCGGGCCGTGCCGGAAGCCGTCCCAGATTTCGCGCTCCGCATTGCGCTCGCGGCAGAACAGCAGGCTGCGTGGCTCGCGGCCGGCGACGATCACGAGCACCGCGTCCGGCTCGGAAAATCCGGTCAGGTACCAGAAGTAGCTGTCGAAGCGGTACGGATAGTGGGAATCACGGTTGCGGATGCGCTCCGGCGCCGTCGGCATGACGGCGATGCCTTCGCCCATCGCCTCGGCCAGCCTGCGGCGGCGTGCGGCGTACTGCGTCGGTTCAATCTCGCTGCGGTTCATCGTCCGATGTTTGCCTTTCCTTGGAGCAGTGCGTCGAGCTCTGCGAGGCGCTCGGCGGTCCCCACATCGCGCCAGGTCCCGGCGAACAGTTCCCCGGTCGCGGCGCCCTGCGCCGCCGCCTCGCGAAGCCGTGGCGCGAGCGGCGCTTTTTCGCCGGCGGCCACGCCGGCAACGATGCGAGGGGACAGCAGCGCGATGCCGGAGTAAGTGTAGCGCGGCGCGGCGTCGTTGCCGACCCGCTCGCCGTGCAGCGAGAAGTCCCCCGCGCCGACATGGGCGGGGTTCGGCACGAGGACGAGATGCGCCAGGCGCCCGTCGAGCGCCCGGGCGCGCAGGCGGGCGAAATCGTAGTCGCACCAGATGTCGCCGTTCACCAGCAGGAAGGGCTCGGCGCCGAGCAGCGCGCGGGCTTGCGCGATGCCGCCTGCCGTCTCGAGCGGCTGCGGCTCCCTCGACCAGGCGATGGCGAGCCCGAACGCGGCGCCCGTGCCGAAGCGCCCTTCGAGCTGCTCGCCGAGGTGCGAAATGTTGATGACGACGTCGTGAAATCCGGCGCGCGCGAGACGCTCGAGGTGCCACTCGAGCAGCGGCTTGCCGCCGGCCGAAACGAGTGGCTTGGGCACGCGGTCCGTGAGCGGCCGCAGGCGCTCTCCGCGGCCCGCGGCGAGGATCATGGCTTTCACGGCCCAGGCTCCGTCGGGCTGTTTCCTCGCAGCACGGTGCGGGTCATGGTTTTCTCAACTCTGCCGACTTGGCGCGAGCAGCATGCGCCAAGTCGGCAGATCGGAAAACATCCAAATGGCTCTGGCGTGGCCCTGGCGCACGGAGTGCTCAAAACGTGTACCCGGCCTTCGGCGTCACGCCATCGAGTTCGTCCAGCAGCTTCGCGAGCGGCGCGAGCGCCGTGTAGCGCCGCGCGACCGGCCGCGCATAGGCGATGAACCGCGGCGTGTCCGCGACGTACTTCGGCTTGCCGTCGCGATGCGTGATGCGGGCGAAGATGCCGAGTACCTTGAGATGGCGCTGCAGCCCCATCCACTCGAAGGCGCGCCAGAACTCGGCGAAATCGGGGTCGACCGGGAGTCCCGCCCGCTTCGCCTTCTCCCAGTAGCGCACGGTCCAGTCGAGCACGCGCTCCTCGCTCCAGCTGAGGAACGCGTCGCGCACGAGCGAAGCGATGTCGTAGGTGATTGGGCCCAGCACCGCATCCTGGAAGTCGAGCACGCCGGGATTGGGATCGCAGCACATGAGATTGCGCGGCATGAAGTCGCGATGCACGTAGACCTGCGGCTGCGCGAGCGCCGAGCGCACCAGCAGCGCGCCGACCTCCGCGAGCGCCTGCTGCTGCGCGGGCTGCAGCGTGCGGCCAAGATGCCGGCCCACGTACCACTCCGGGAACAGGGCGAGTTCGCGACGCAGGAGCGCCTCGTCGTAGGGCGGCAGCGCGTCCGGACGCGTGGCGAGCTGCCAGCGCAGCAGGGCGTCCGTCGCATCGCGCATGAGGTCCGCGGCGTTGCCGTCGTTCAAGGCGCCGAGGTAGGTCGTGTCGCCGAGATCCCCGAGCAGCAGGAAGCCCTGCGCCAGATCCTCGGCGAGAATCGCCGGCACGTGCACCCCGGCGGCGTCCATGAGGCGCGCCACGCGCACGAACGGGCGGCAATCCTCGCGCTCCGGCGGCGCGTCCATGGCGATGAAGCTGCGGCCGTCGGCGAGCCGCACGCGGAAGTAACGACGGAAGCTGGCGTCCTCCGAGGCGGGGGCGAGGGTGAATTGCGCGAAGCGGGAGGCGAGCCAGCGCTCGAGCGCGGTGAGCCGGGAATCCACGTTGCTCGATTGCGCGTTAGACTGAATTGTGCGATTTTACCACCCGGTATCCAGCAACGAATCCAGCGCCCATGCAGCCTTCCTGCGCGCGGAGCCTTGACGCCAGCGGGCTCGCGCTCCTGTTGTTCCTCGCGTTGTTCGCGTCGCGGGGCGGGGCCCAGCAGCCCGCGCCGCCGGGCGCGAAGCCGGCGGGCCCGACGACCATCGAGGCATTGAGCATCGAGGGCGTTTCGGAATTCGAGGTGACGGCGCGCGGGCGCGTCGAGCTGAAGCGCGGCGATGTCGGCATCTACGCGGAGACGCTGCATTACAACCGCGCCTTCGGCCGCGTCGTCGCCGACGGCGGCGTGCGCGTGGAGCGCGACGGCGACCGGGTCTTCGGGCCGAGGCTCAGCTACAACCTGAACGACGACACGGGATTCTTCGACGAGCCGAGCTTCGTCCTGCGGCGCGCCCTCACCGCACGGGGCACCGCAGAGCGCCTCGAGTTTCTCGGCGCGAACCACTTCCGCCTCACGTCAGGCCGCTTCACGACGTGCGAGGCGGGGCACGACGACTGGCAATTCGAGGCGAGAGAGCTCGATCTCAATTACGACACCGACGAGGGCCGCCTGCGCGACGGCCGCCTGAGGTTCTTCGACACCACGCTGCTGGCCCTTCCCTACGGCAGTTTCCCGCTCGAGCGGCAGCGCAAGACCGGCCTGCTGGCGCCGTACTATTCGCAGAATTCGCGGCGCGGCCTGGAGATCGGCGTGCCGTTCTACTGGAACATCGCGCCCGAGCAGGATCTCCTGCTGACGCCGGTCTACATGAGCAAGCGCGGCGAGCAGCTGAAGAGCCACTATCGCTACCTCGACCGGTCGTCCACGGGCGACCTGCGCTGGGACGTGCTCCCCAACGATCGCGTGCTGGGCGTGCAGCGCAGCGCGGTGTCCGCGCAGCACGAGCAGCGCTTTACGCCGGGCTGGTTCGGCCGCGTGGATTACAACCGCGTGTCGGACGACGCTTACTTTACCGACCTGGCCTCGCAGGTGCGGCAGATCACGGCCGGCAACCTGCTGCGCGAGCTGTTCACGCAGTACGACGGCGCGTCCGGCGACACGAACTTCACGCTGCAGGGTCGCGTGCAGGGTTTCCAGACGCTGCAGGATCCGCTGGCGCCCGTCGTCAGTCCGTACCGGCGCGTGCCGCAGGTCACCGCGGCGGCCTTCCGGCAGGGGGTGGCCGGCCGGCTGGACGTGTCGGTGCCGGCCGAGTACGTGCGCTTCACCCACGACTCGCTCGTGGAGGGTACGCGGGTGTCCTTCAACCCCAGCGTCGCGCTGCCGTTCCAGTCGCCGGGCTATTTCGTCGTCCCCAAGATCGGCGTGCACCACGCGGACTATCAGTTGACGCGGGCCGCGCCGGGGCAGCCGGATCGGCAAGGCGTTTCGGTCCCCTGGGCCAGCGTCGATGCCGGCCTGGTGTTCGAGCGCGGCATGCACTGGCTCGGCAAGCCGGCGACGCAGACGCTGGAGCCGCGGCTCTACTTCGTGCACGCGCCGTACCGCGCGCAGGATTCGGTCCCCCTCTTCGACACCGCGCTCGCGGAGTTCAACTACACCCAGCTATTCAGCGAGAACCGCTTCGTCGGCGGCGACCGGTTCGGCGACGCGCAGCACGTGACCCTGGCGGCCACGTCGCGGCTGCTCGGCGCGCAGGGCGAGGAAGTGCTGCGCGCGACGATCGGGCAGCGTTTCTATCTCAAGTCCGAGCGCGTCGGGCTGACGCCGACGGCGCCGCTGCGCACCAGCGGCGGCTCCGACCTGCTCGCGGCGGTGGGCGCGCGCGTCTCCGACGCGTGGAGCGTCGACAGCAGCCTGCAGTACAATACCGAGCAATCGCGCACCGAGCGGTTCAGCGCGTCGGTGCGCTACACGCCCGAGATCGCGCGGCTCATCAGCGCGAGCTACCGGTTCAACCGCGACGTGCTGCGGCAGATCGACGTCGCCGCGCAGTGGCCGCTCGCGCCCGGCTGGTACGGGGTCGGCCGGTACAATTACTCCCTGCTCGAGCGGCGGCTGCTGGAGGGCATCGCGGGGGTCGAATACAACGCGGGCTGCTGGTCGTTCCGCGCGGTGTTCCAGCACCTGCGGGCGGCGGTGCAGACGACTTCCACGGTGTTCATGTTCCAGCTCGAGTTCAACGGTTTCGGCGGCATCCAGTCGGGAGACGTCACGGATTTTCTGAAACGCCACGTGCCCGGCTTCGCCTCGACCAGCCCGGGGTCCGGCAATCTGCTGCCGCAGAGCCAGCGCTCGCGGCCGCCCTTCGAACAGGTATTCTGACGATCATGCGCCGACTTGCAATCCTGCTTGGCCTGCTGGTGGCTGCCGCGCAGGCGCCCGCGCAGGCGCCCACGCCCCTGATGGTTGACCGCATCGTCGCGATCGTCAACAAGGACGTGGTCACGGCGAGCGAGCTGCGCGAGCGCGTGCAACTCGCCGAGCGCGAATTGCTCCGGCAGCGCACCCCGGTGCCCGAGCGCGCGTTGCTCGAGCACCAGGTCCTCGAGCGCCTCGTGCTCGACAAGGCCCAGCAGCAGTTCGCCGCGGAGAACGGCATTCGCGTCGACGCGTTGCAGCTCGACCGCGCGATCGAGCGCATCGCCGAGACGAACAAGATGACGCTCGCGGAGTTTCGCCGGGCGCTGGAAGGGGACGGCATCGACATGCCGCGGTTTCGCGAGGAGATTCGCCAGCAGATCGTCATCCAGCGGCTGCGCGAGCGCGAAGTGGACGAGCGCATCGAGGTCAGCGAGACCGAGATCGAACTGTTCCTCGAGGCGCAGAATGCGAGTGGCGAGCGGGCCGAGTACAACCTGCAGCACATCCTGCTGCGCCTGCCGGATCAGGCGAGCCCGGAGCGCATCGAGCAGACGCGCGCGCGGGCCGAGAAGGTGCGCGCGGAGGCGCGGGGCGGCGCAGACTTCGGCGCGCTCGCCGCGAGCTATTCGGACGCGGGCGACGCGCTGCAGGGCGGGCAGATGGGCTGGCGATCGTCGGACCGGTTGCCGGAACTGTTCGCGAGCGCGCTGCGGGCGCTGAAGCCCGGCGAGGTCACCGACGTCCTGCGCAGCCCCGCGGGATTCCACGTTCTCAAGCTCCTGGACCGCCGCGGTGCGGGCGCCGAGGCGACGCTGCCGCAGACGCACCTGCGGCACATTCTGATCAAGACGAGCGAGATCGTCTCCGAGGCGGACGCGCAACGCCGGTTGCGGGACCTGCGCGAGCGCATCGTCAGCGGCGGCGCCGACTTTGGCGCGCTGGCGCGCGTGCATTCGGGCGACGGCAGCGCGGCGCGCGGCGGCGACCTGGGCTGGGTCTATCCCGGCGACACGGTGCCGGATTTCGAGCGCGCCATGGATGCGCTCAAGCCCGGCGAGGTGAGCCAGCCCGTCAAGACGCCCTTCGGCTGGCACCTGATCGAGGTGCTCGAACGCCGCACGGGCGCGCTGCCGGTGGAGCGGCAGCGCCTCATGGCGCGCCAGGCGATTCGCGAGCGCAAGTCGGAAGAGGCCTACCAGGAGTGGCTGCGCCAGTTGCGCGACCGCACCTACGTCGAGCTCCGGCTGGAGGACAAATAAGGCCGCGCAAGCGGTTCGGCCAGCATTTCCTGCACGACCCGGGCGTGCTCGCGCGGATCGTGCAGGCGATTGCCCCGGCGAGCGACGATGCGCTGGTGGAGATCGGACCCGGCGAGGGCGTGCTGACGCGCGCGCTGCTCGAGCACGTCGCACGCCTCACGGCCATCGAGATCGACCGCGATCTCGCGGCGCGGCTGGGTGCGGAATTTCCGGCGGAGCGCCTCGCCGTGCACTGCGGCGACGTCCTGGATTTCGATTTCGATTCGCTTCCCGGCGCGTTGCGGCTGGTCGGCAACCTGCCCTACAACATTTCCACGCCGCTGCTGTTCCGCATCGCACGCCATGCGGGACGCGTGCGCGATGCGCATTTCATGCTGCAGCGCGAAGTCGTCGATCGCATGGTCGCCGCGCACGCGACGCCCGCGTACGGTCGGCTGTCGGTGATGCTGCAGGTGCGTTTCCGGATGACGCGGCTGTTCACCGTTTCGCGCGGCGCTTTCCGGCCGCCGCCGAAGGTCGACTCGGCCGTCGTGCGGCTTGTGCCGCTCAGGGAGCCGCTGCCGTGCGACGCGACGGTGCTGGCAGAGGTCGTGCGCGGCGCTTTCAGCGCACGCCGCAAGACGCTGCGCAACGCGCTGCCGCTCGCGGCCGCCGACTTCGAGGCGCTGGGGCTCGAGCCGCGACTGCGGCCCGAAGACCTGGCGCCTGCGGATTACGTGCGCATCGCTTGCCGCGTGCACGCCTCGCGGGCCCGCCAGGCGGCCGAGCCGTAACGTCGCCGGCGCGCGCCGAGCGACGCGCGCGCCCTATTTCCGCTCGATGAATTCGATCTTGTAGCCGTCGGGGTCGGTGACGAAGGCGATCACGGTGGTGCCGCCCTTGACCGGGCCGGCTTCCCGCGTCACCGCGCCGCCCTTGGCGCGCACCGCGTCGCAGGCCTGCTTCGCGTCGGGCACCTCGACGGCGAGGTGGCCGAAGGCGGTGCCGAGCTCGTACGTCTCGACGCCGTAGTTGTAGGTCAACTCGAGGACCGAATGACGATCCTCGGTGCCGTAGCCGACGAACGCGAGCGAATATTTCTGGTCCGGACGGTCGGTGGTGCGCAGGAGCTGCATCCCGAGCACCTCGGTATAGAACTTCACGGAGCGGTCCAGATTGCCGACGCGCAGCATGGTGTGCAGAAGTCTCATGAGGGTTCCTCAAAGGGCCGGGAGCATGGCGCCGAGCCGCTTCAGCTGCTCGCGCGCCGCGCGCCACTCAGGATACAGCGTTCCGACGAGTTCCCAGAAGCGTTTCGAGTGGTTCAGTTCCCGCAGGTGCGCGACTTCGTGCGCCACGACGTAATCCGCGAGGTCCGGGGCCAGGTGCACCAGCCGCCAGGCGAGGCGGATGCGGCCGCTGGCCGTGCACACGCCCCATTGCGTCCGCGCGTTGGACACGGCAACCGCTGGTGACGGCAGTCCGAGCCGCGCCGCGAAATGCGCGACCCGCGGCGCCAGCAGCTCGAAGGCCTGCCCGCGAATCCAGGGCAGGAGCGTGCCGCGCACCGCGTCCCGGTGGTGTGGCTCGGGAGCGCGAATGTCGAGACGCGATTCGGCGAGTGTGATGGCGGGTGCTCCGCGCCGCACGTCGAGGACGAGCGCGCCGCCGCGCCAGGGCAGGCGCTCACCGGTGCGCAGCTCGAGCGGCGCCGTGCGGCGGCCGAACGCGGCCCACGCGTCGAGCCGGCCGACGATCCAACGGGCCTTCGATTGGGCGAAGGCGGCAACGTCGCGCCACGGCGCCCGTTGCGGTGCGAAGATCGTCAACCCGTCGGCGTCGACGCGCAGGGCGATCGTGCGCCGCGCCCGGCGCTCGAAGCCGGCCTCCACGCGCCGCCCGGCGAGGACGAGGGTCCGGCGCGGCGCGGCGTCCGCCGGCGCGCGCTCGTCGAACAGCGTCAGCTGTCGAGCGTCTTCTGCTGCGTCTCGATCCATGCCTCGGCTTCCGCGTTGAGGGTGCTCGGGTCGCGGCCCGCGGTTTCGATCGCGGGGCCGATCCGCACGGTGATGCGGAACGGGTGCTTGAGGAAGGAATTCCGCGGCCATGCGCGCCCCGCGTTGAGCGCGACGGGCACGATCGGCGCGCCGGCATGGGCGGCGAGCCACGCGCCGCCCAGCTGATACTTGCCCTTTTTCCCCGGCTCGACGCGCGTGCCCTCCGGGAAGACGACGACCCAGAAGCCCTGCTCGAGACGCACCTTGCCCCGGCGCGCGATCTGGCGCAGCGCGGCAACGCCGCGCGCACGGTCGATCGCAATCGGACTCATGAGGGCGAGGCCCCAGCCGAAGAAGGGCAGCCAGAGCAGCTCGCGCTTGAGCACGTGCACCTGCTGCGGAAAGATCGACTGGAACGCGAGCGTCTCCCAGGCCGACTGATGCTTGGCGAGGATCACCGCGGGCCGCGCCGGCAGGTGCTCGAGACCCTCGACCGTCCAGCGCACGCCGCACAGGTGGCGCAGCAGCCAGAGCATGATGACCGACCAGCCCGAAATCAGGCGATAGCGCGCGTGCCGCGGCAGCGGCGCCGTCAGCAGGGCGAACAGCGCGTACGGGGGCGTGACGACGACCAGCGCGAGCGCGAACAGGCTCGACCGCAGCCAGGTCATGCCGCGAGATGCGCGGCGGCCGCTGCGAGATCGGAAAAGACGCGCGTGCCGCGCGGCAGACCGCCGGCGTCGTGCGTCGCCCGGCCCTTGCCGGTGAGGACGAGAATCGGTTGCGCGCCCGCGGCGGCGGCGGCCTCGAGATCGCGCAGCGCATCGCCGATCACCGGCACGTCGGCCAGGTCCGCGTTCATGCGGCGCGCGATTTCCAGCAGCAGGCCGGGCTTGGGCTTGCGGCACTCGCAGCCGGCGTCCGCAGCGTGGGGGCAGAAGAAGATCGCGTCGATGCGGCCGCCCGCCTGCAGCACCGCGCGATGCATCGTGTCGTGAATCGCGTTCAACGTGGCGAAGTCGAACAGCCCGCGCGCGATGCCGGACTGGTTGGTCGCCACGACGACGTGCCAGCCGGCCTGCGTCAGCCGCGCGATCGCCTCGAGGCTGCCCTTGATCGGCCGCCATTCCTCCGGCGACTTGATGTACTGGTCGCTGTCGTGATTGATGGTGCCGTCGCGGTCGAGAACGACCAGTTTCACGAGCGTCGTGCCTCCGACGGAGTCATGCGGCCAGCCGCGAAAGGTCGGCGACGCGGTTGAGCGCGCCGTCCAGCAGCTGCAGGAGCGCGAGGCGGTTGTTGCGCAGCGCGACGTCCTCGACGTTCACCATCACGCCGTCGAAGAAGGCGTCCACGGGGCGCTTCAGTTCCGCCAGCGCAGCGAGCGCTTCGGCGAAGCGTNNCGCTCCGCCTCGGCGTGGAACAGCGTCTCGCTGAACGTGTGCGCGCTCGGCGGCGGCGATTTCAGGAGAATGTTGCGAATGCGCTTGTTGGCGGCCGCCAGGCTCTCGGCCTCCGGCAGCGTGCGGAAGGCCTCGACCGCGCGCACGCGGGCGACGACTTCCCCGAGGTGCGGTCGCAGCGCGAGGACCGCATCGACGGCATCGCGCGCGTGCGCGGGCACGAGGCCGTGGCGATAGCGTTCGAGGACGAAGTCCAGCACCTCGTCGACGACGGCGGGTTTCACGCGCACCGGCGGGAACGTGTCGGCCGACGCGGCGAGCAGATCGCGCAGGCCGGGCACCGCCTGGGGTCGAGGACGATCCGCTGCCGCGAGCATCTGATAGACGTCGATGATGCCCAGCGCCGCGCGGCGCAGCCCGAACGGATCCTTCTCGCCGGTCGGCGCGCTGCCGACCGCGAACAACCCGACCAGCGCGTCGATGCGATCGGCCAGGTAAAGCGCCGCGCTCACCAGCGACACCGGCTCCGCGCCGGCCTCCAGGCGCGGGCGGTACTGGTCGCGCAGGGCCGCGACGACCGCCGGATCTTCCAGGTCGTGACGCGCGTAGTACGCGCCCATGACGCCCTGCAGCTCCGGAAATTCGCCCACCATGCCGGTGACCAGATCCGCTTTCGCGAGCCAGGCCGCGCGCTCGGCGAGCGCCGGGTCGCCGCCGAGGTCGCGCGCAATGCGCCCCGCGAGCAGCTGCATGCGCTCGACGCGCTCGAGCTGGCTGCCGAGCTGATTGTGATAGACGACCTTCGCCAGCTGCGGCACGCGGTCCTCGAGCCGCCGCCGGCGGTCCTGGTTGTAGAAGAAGCGCGCGTCCTCGAGGCGCGGTCGCACGACGCGCTCGTTGCCTTCGATGACGTGCCGCGGGTCCTCGAGCTGCATGTTCGAGACGATGAGGAACTTCGGCAGCAGCCGCCCTGCGGCGTCGAAGAGCGGAAAGTACTTCTGGTTCTGGCGCATCGTCAGAATGAGGCATTCCTGCGGCACCTCGAGAAATCCCGGATCGAAGGCGCCGGCGTAGACCGTCGGGTGCTCGACCAGCGCGGTGACCTCTTCGAGCAGGTCGCGATACTCGCCCAGCACGCCGCCCAGGCGTGACGCACCGGCGAGCAACTGCCGCTCGATCTCCGCGCGGCGCGCGGAAAAATCCGCGATCACCCAGCCGTCGTCGCGCAGCCGGGCCTCGTACGCCTCGGCACTCGCCAGGGCGACGGAGCGCGCGCCCAGGAACCGGTGGCCGCGGGTGCTCGCCCGGGCGCTTGCGCCGAGCACGGTCCCGGGAACGAGGCGGTCGCCGTGCAGCATCACCAGGCCGTGCACCGGACGGACGAACTGGGCATCCCCGCTGCCCCAGCGCATCAGCTTGGCCACCGGCAGTTTCTTCACCGCGTCAGCGACGATGCCGGAGAGCACCGCATCGAGCGCGGCGCCCTGGACGCGCGTATTCGCGACGACGATCGGGCCCTTGGGCGTCTCGCGCTGCTCGAGCGCCTCCACCGCGACGCCGTGCTTGCGCGCGAACCCCTCGAGCGCCTGGCGCGGCGCCTTGATCGACGGGCCGTCCACCGCGCTGGCCCGGTCGGCGGCGGACTGCAGCACGCCGGGGACGAGCACCGCGAGCCGCCGCGGCGTGGCGAACCAGCGCGTTCCCGCGACGTCCTGCGCCGCCAGGTGCGACTGGACGAGCCCGCCGACGATTCCCCGGCCGAAGGCCTCGCCGAGGCGCGCCAGCGACTTCGGTGGGAGTTCCTCCGTGAGCAGCTCGACGAGCAGCGTCGCGGCCATTCAGGCGCCGCTCCGGCACATGGGAAAGCCCAGCCGCTCGCGCGACTCGTAATACGCCTGCGCCACCTTGCGCGCGAGCGCGCGCACGCGCCCGATGTACGCCGCCCGCTCGGTCACCGAGATCGCGCCGCGCGC
>DKBI01000030.1 GCA_002451175.1 Betaproteobacteria bacterium UBA6904 | reverse complement strand
GATGTAGTAGGCGTGTTCCCACACGTCGATGGTGAGCAGCGGCTTGTCCGCGCCGGTGAGCGGCGTCGCGGCGTTCGACGTGTTGACGATGTCCACGCTGCCGTCGGCCTTCTTGACCAGCCACGTCCACCCGGAGCCGAAGTTGCCGACCGCGCTCTTCGTGAACGCGTCCTTGAACGCGTCGAACGAGCCCCACTTCTTGTCGATCGCCGCGGCGATCGCGCCGGCGGGCTTGCCGCCGCCGCCCGGCTTCATGCTGTTCCAGAAGAAGGTGTGGTTCCAGATCTGCGCCGCGTTGTTGAACACGCCGCCGGAGGACTTCCGGATGATGTCTTCCAGGGAAGCACTTTCGAATTCGGTGCCCTTGACGAGGTTGTTCAGGTTCGTCACGTAGGCCTGGTGGTGCTTGCCGTAATGGAACTCGAACGTTTCCTTCGACAGGTGCGGGGCGAGCGCGTCCGTGGCGTACGGCAGCGGCGGAAGCTTGTGTTCCATGAGCGGTTCCTCTTCAGAAGGGCGGGGAAATTGAAATTCTATGGGAACTGGGCGAGGGATGCCAAAGCGCCGGGGCGCCGGGGCGATGCCTGGGAAACCCTGGCCGCGCAGGGGTCTGGAGGGACTGGGCGACCGGTGCGGGGCTGCGTGCTGCGCGCTTCAGGCCGCTTTGACAACCAGAACCGCGCACTGCGTCTGGTTGAGCACCTTCTCCGAGTTGCTGCCAATCACCAGCCGTTCGAAGCCGGTGCGCCCATGGCTGCCGATGAAGATCAGATCCGCGCCCGCCTGCGCAGCCGCCGCCACGATCGTCTCTGCGGCCGGTCCCGAAGGCGTGGCGCCTTCGGCTTCGATGCCGGCTTCCTTGAGGAACGCGACCAGCCGGTCCACGACACGGCCCGCCTCGCGGCGGCGCGCTTCCGCATGCGAAGGCACGACGACCGAGACCACCGCAACCGGCGCGTCGTAACGCGGCGCCAGATTGCACGCCGTGGCGGCCGCGGCATCACCGAAGCGCGATCCGTCCGACGCAAGCAGAAAGCGGCGGCCGCTGATTTGCGCGGCGCGCGGGACGACCAGCACGCCGCAATGGGCACGGGAGACGAGCGTCGCCGCCACGTCGCCGAGCATGACGCGCTCCAGCCGGTGGCGGCTGCGCCGCCCGGTGACGATCAGGTCCGCGCCGCATCGGTCGCTCTCGTCCAGCAGGCATCCGGCGACGCTCGGGCCCTGAAGGACCGCGGATTCACAATCGAGCCCGGCCGACGCCGCTTGCGCGATGGCCGCGTCGAGATGCGCGCGCGCCGCGTCGAGCTCCTTCGCCAGCACCTGCTCGCCGAGCGACTCCTGGTCGACGTTGCTCGCCACGACGCAAACGATGCGAAGCCGCGCGCCACAGCGCTTCGCCAGGCGGATCGATTCGCGCACCGCGCCAGCGCTGAATTCCGAGCCGTCGGTTGCCACCAGCAGGCGCTCGAACCGGCCGAGCGGCGAAAGCTGTTGCGAACCCGCGGCCGCGGGCGCGAGCACCGCGGGCACGGCTCTGGCGGCAGGCGGTTCCCGCATGCCGCGGCGCAGCGCGGACAGGATGATGAAGGCGCCCGTCGCCAGCCCCGCGACCATGACGGCGAAGCTGGCGCCCCTGAGGAATTTCACCGTGGCGGCGCCCAGCGGATCGATCCATGCCAGTTCCGCCAGATACACCGGCACGACGAGGATCCTGCTGACGAGCACGAGCACCATGATCGTGCCCATGACCACCTTGATCATGTGCGGCTTGACGTAGGTCGTGCCGATGGCGCCCAGCTGGATGCCGAACAGCGAGCCGCCCAGAATGATCATCGCCAGGCGGACGTCGACCAGTCCGCTCCACGCGTACTTCAAGGTGCCGCCGAGGCCCATCACGAACGCGATCACGAGTTCGGTGGCCGACGCCATGAGGCTCGGCGCACCCAGCACGTAGTGCATTCCGGGCACGCCGATGAAACCGCCCACCGCGATCGTCGAGGCGAGCATGCCGGTCGCGAAGCCGAGCGGGAGCGTGAACAGCACGGACACGCGCGCGTTCAGGCTGCGGAAATACATCATCGTGTAGGGGATCTCGATGGTCTGGATCCAGCGCGCGAGCCGGGTGACCTTTTCTTCGCCGCCGGCCGTACCCGAGCGGTGGGTGCGGTAGGCATCCCAGAGGACGTAACCACCGACCACGGCGAGGACGATGACGAAAGCGACGCTGACGTACAGGTTCGATCCGGCATTGCCGAATGCGCGGCGCACGGATTCCTGCACGTGCGCGCCGTAGAGCACGCCGGCTTCCGCCGAGACGCCCATCACGATGCCCAGCTTGACGTCCACCTGTCCGTAGCGCGCGCGCTTCAGCGCGCCGACCAGCGCCTTCGGAAACTTGTGGCACATGTTGGAGGCCACGGCGACGACGCCGGGAACGCCCAGGCTCATCATCGCGGGCGTCAGGACGAACGCGCCACCCGAACCAATGAAGCCGCTCACCAGTCCGCCGATGAACCCGACGGTCAGCAGGTAGAGAATGCTCGCTAAGTCGAGATGAATGAAATGGGTGGCGTCCACCGCGACTCCCGCACGCCGCTACTTGCGCGCCTTGATCCCGAGCAGGTCCCAGAAATGGCCGGTGAACGCGCCATGGACCAGCGAAAACGCGAAGGCGATCGTCACCGGCAGCAGGGCATACCAGCGGCCATGGGCCGACAGCGTCAGGATCGGGTCCTCCAGGAGGAACAGCGCGACATACAGGGCGGCCGTGGCCATGCCGAGCGCCATGACCTTGGCGAGGCCTGCCACGCTATGATGGTGTTCGAGTCCGGCCACCGCTGGCACCTTCTGCATCGAGCGGACCGCGCGGCGCGCGGTCCCGCGCATCAGACGTAAACCCTGACGCCAATGATGCTAGCACGCAGGGACGTTCGATCCCGCATAACGGTTGCTGAAGGCCCCATAAGGCAGGCTGCAATTCGCGGGCCGCTCAGCGCGGACCGGGCGTCGTGGTCGACGCGGGCCCGGGCAGCGCACGGCACTCCTCGAAGATTCTCGCCCGGCACTGCGCGCACACCGCGTGGTCGAGCGTCTTGACGATCGACGCGATCGCCTCGTGCTTCGTGACGTGGTTCGCGCCGGCGTCGAATTCGTCGCGAAACGCCGGCCCGAAAAGCATCTTCGCCGCCGCGTCCCGCAGCCCGTGGAAGCGCAGCGAACCGCCGCGCAGCCGGCGCCGGCGCGCCTCGCCCGCCAGCAGCTCGGCGCCCGCAACGTCGACGAAGTTCATGCTCTTCGAGAGGACCAGCAGATGCTTCTGCGCGGCGCGGCGCTCCTCCACCTGCTGCAGGTACTCGCCGACATGGTTCACCGCACCGAAATACAGCGAGCCCTCGACGCGCAGCATCTGCAGCTGCGGGCACTCGGGATCGCCCGCGCGGCGCTCGCGGAACTTGCGCGTCGGCGACGACGCGTCGGGAAGGATCGAGCGCAGCGCCGGACGCGACGTCCGGTTCAGGTAGAGGAGCAGCGAGAGCAGGATCCCGAAGAGGATCGCCATCTCGAGGTGCAGCGTGAGCGTCGCGAACAGCGTCACCGCCAGCAGCGTGGACTCGCCGCGGCTGGCGCGCAGGATGGTGCGCATGTGATGGAAGTCGAAGAGCCCCCACGCCACGAGGAACAGGATCGCGGCCATCGAGGCGACCGGCAGGAACGCCGCGAGCGGCGCGATGGCGAATACGATGATCACGAGGAACCCCGCCGACGTGACGGCCGCGAGCGGCGTGCGCGCCCCGGCTTCGTAGTTGGCGCCCGAGCGGTTGAACGATCCGCTCGAGGGGTAAGCGGAAAAGAAGCTGCCGACGAGGTTGGACAGCCCCTGGCCGATGAACTCCTGATTGCCGTCGATGCGCTGCCCGGACTTCAGGCCGATCGAGCGGGCGATCGACACGGCCTCCACCAGCCCGAGGACGGAGACCGCGATCGCCGCGCCGCCCAGCACGCGCAGCGTATCGAGCGAAAAGTGCGGCAGCGTGAGCGCGGGCAGCGCCGCCGGCAGCGCACCGAGCACCTTGACGCTGTTCTCGGCGATCCAGCGGTTGATGGCGAACCCGACGAGCCCGCCGGCGATCATCGCCGCGATCATGAACGGCACGCGCGGCAGCCAGCGGCGCGCCGCCAGCCCGGCGGCAAGCGTGGTTGCGCCCACGAGGAGCGTATACGGCTCGATCTGTCCAGGGTGCGTCGCGAAGCGGTACAGCGTTTCCGGGAACGACGTGCCCGCGGGAATCGGCACGCCGAAGAAATTGCGCAGCTGGCTGGCGATGATCAGCAGCGCCGCGCCCGCAGTGAATCCGACGACCACCGTGTGCGAGATGAAGTTGACGAGCACGCCGAGGCGGGCGATTCCGGCGAGCAGCTGCGTGGCGCCGACGAGGAAGGTCAGCATCAGCACCAGGCCGACGTACTTCGCGCTGCCCGGCTCGGCGAGTTGCGTCATGGTCGCGAACACGACCAGCGAGATGGCGTTGGTCGGACCCGACACCAGGTGCCAGCTGGAGCCCCAGAGCGCGGCGATCACCGCCGGCACCATCGCGGCATAAAGGCCGTACTCCGGCGGCATGCCGGCCAGCGTCGCAAAGGCGATGCCCTGCGGCAGCACGACGATCGCTCCGACCGCACCGGCGCCGAGGTCGGCGCGCAGCGTGTCGCGGTTGACGCGCGCCCGCCAGCGCAGCATCGGCAGGAATTGCGCCAGCCAGTCTGAGGCGTTGGCCATGCCCGATTGTAGAATGCCCCGATCACTCCGAGGACACGGCAGAAGGCACTCTGTGGGCGACGCGCTTTCCCAGACACCGGTTGACGTGACGCGGCAGCGCGCGGTCGCCGAGGCGCTCGGCGCGATCCTGCCTGCACGCGCGCTGCTGTGGCAGCCGGAGGACACGCGGCC
>DKBI01000037.1 GCA_002451175.1 Betaproteobacteria bacterium UBA6904 | reverse complement strand
GGCATGCTGCCGCGCTCGACGCACACCCGCAGCGAGCGCGAGGCGGCACGCGGCCGGCAGTCCGGCCGCACGCAGGAGATCCAGCGCCTCATCGGCCGCGCGCTGCGCGCCGTGATCGACCTCACGGCGTTCGGCGAGCGCACGCTGCAGCTCGACTGCGACGTGCTGCAGGCCGACGGCGGCACGCGGACCGCGGCGATCACCGGCGCGTTCGTCGCGGTGCACGACGCGCTCTCGGGGCTGCGCGAGCGCGGCCTGCTCAAGGCGTGGCCGGTGCGCGATTTCGTCGCCGCGGTCTCGGTCGGCGTGTACCGGGGCGTGCCGGTGCTCGACCTCGATTACGCCGAGGACTCGTCCTGCGACACCGACATGAACGTGGTGATGACGGGCGCGGGCGGATTCGTCGAGGTGCAGGGCACGGCGGAAGGGACGCCGTTCTCGCGCGCCAACGTCGACACGCTGCTCGATCTCGCGGCGCACGGCATCCGGGAGCTGATCGGCCACCAGCGCCGCGCGCTGGGTCTCTGAGCGCGGCGTACGCGACGCCGTGCTGAAGAAGCTCGTACTCGCCTCCAGCAACCCGGGCAAGGTGCGCGAGATCCGCGCGCTGCTCGAGCCGCTCGCCGTGGAGGTCATTCCGCAGGCGGCGCTCGCCATCGGCGAGGCCGAGGAGCCGCACGACACCTTCCTCGAGAACGCGCTCGCCAAGGCGCGCCACGCGAGCGCGGCCTCGGGCCTGCCGGCGCTCGCCGACGACTCGGGGCTTTGCGTCGCCTCCCTCGGCGGGGAGCCGGGCGTGCATTCGGCGTATTACGCCGGCACGGCGGGCGACCGCGAGGCGCGCGACGCGAGAAACAACGCAAAGCTGCTCGCCGCGCTGGCCGGCGGCGCGGAGCGCAGCGCGCACTACACCTGCGTGATGGTGCTGGTGCGCCGCGCCGACGATCCCGAGCCGCTGGTCGCCGAGGGACGCTGGCACGGGCGCATCGCCGCGGCGCCGCGCGGCACGGGCGGCTTCGGCTACGACCCGCTGTTCGTCGTCGCCGCGGGCGACGCCACCGCGGCGGAACTCGCCCCCGAGGAGAAGAACCGCGTCAGCCATCGCGCGCGGGCGCTCGCGCGGCTCACCGAGCGGCTGCGCGAAGAGCCCCGGTGAGCGCCGGCTCGCGCATCGCGCTCCCCGGCGAGGTCCGGCTCGCGCAGCTGCCGCCGCTCGCGCTCTACGTGCATCTGCCCTGGTGCGTGCGCAANNCTGCTCTCGGACGTGCGCGCGCGCATCGCGCTCGTGCCCGACGCCGAGGTGACGCTGGAGGCGAATCCCGGCACCGCGGAGGCCGCGCGCTTCGCCGGCTACCGCGCGGCGGGCGTCAACCGGCTGTCGCTCGGCGTGCAGAGTTTCGACGACGCGATGCTCGGCGCGCTCGGCCGCATCCATTCGGCGGCGCAAGCGCGCGCGGCGATCGACCTGGCGCAGAAGCACTTCGACAACGTCAATCTCGACCTCATGTACGGGCTGCCCGGCCAGACGCTGGCGATGGCGCGCGCGGACATCGCGGAGGCGATCCGCCGCGGGACCGCGCACGTCTCGGCGTATCAGCTCACCATCGAGCCGAACACGGCGTTCCATCGGCGCCCGCCGATCCTTCCGGAGCACGACCTCTGCGCCGACATGCAGCTCGCCGCGGAGGAGGCGCTTCGCGCCGCGGGGTTCGAGCATTACGAGACCTCCGCATTCGCCCGGCCGGGGCGCCGCTGCCGGCACAACCTGAATTACTGGGAGTTCGGCGACTACCTCGGCCTCGGCGCGGGCGCGCACGGCAAGGTGAGCTTTCCGGATCGCGTCACGCGCCACGAGCGCGCGAAGCATCCGCGGGACTACCTCGGCGCGCCGGCACGGGCGCCGGTGCGCGTGCTCGCGGCGGACGAACTGCCGTTCGAATTCCTGCTGAACGCGCTGCGCCTGATCGAGGGCTTCGCGCCCTCGCTCTACGCGGANNGGCCTGCTCGAGCGCGACGCGCAACGCATCCGGCCGAGCGCGCGCGGGCGGCTGTTCCTCAACGAGCTGCTCGAGCTATTCCTGCCGCCGGCGAAACACGAGGTCGTGCACCGGGTGCCCCAGCCCTAGCCCGCGGCGCTCGAATTTCGTCAGCGGGCGGTATTCCGGGCGCGGCGCATAGCCGGCCGCCGTATTGACGAGCAACGGCTCGGCCGACAGCACGGCGAGCATCTGCGCCGCGTAGTCGGGCCAGTCGGTGGCGGCGTGCAGATAGCCGCCGGGGGCGAGCTTGCGCGCGGCGAGCGTGGCGAACGCCGGCTGCACGAGGCGCCGCTTGTGGTGGCGCTTCTTCGGCCACGGATCCGGAAAGAAGAGGTGCATGCCGGCGAGCGAGCCATCGGCAATCATGTGCTCCAGCACGTCGACCGCGTCGTGGCGGATGACGCGCAGGTTCGCCAGCCCGTCCGCTTCGATGCGCTTGAGCAGGCTGCCGACGCCGGGGCCGTGCACTTCGATGGCGATGAAATCCGTCTCCGGACGCGCGCGCGCGATCTCCGCGGTCGTCTCGCCCATGCCGGAGCCGATCTCGAGCACGAGCGGCGCCTTGCGGCCGAACACGGCGCGCGCGTCGATCGGCTGCGGCGCGAAGGCGAGGGCGTGCTTCGCGGTCAGCTCGTCGAGCGCGCGCTGCTGCGCGCTCGAGATGCGCCCCTGGCGAAGGACGTAGCTGCGGATCGGCCGCGTCATCAGCGGACGCGCGCGAGCGCGCGCCTCAGGCCGCCTTCGGCTGCGACGAGGCGATGGTGCC
>DKBI01000054.1 GCA_002451175.1 Betaproteobacteria bacterium UBA6904 | reverse complement strand
GCCTGGACGCCGGCCATGGGCGCGAGCCTGCGCGCCGCGCTCGCGCGCTGCGCCGCGGACGATGCGGTGCGCGTGATCGTGATCACGGGCGCGGGCCGCGGCTTCTGCGCGGGGGCGGACATGGGCGTGCTGCAGCAGATCCAGTCCGGCGACCTGGCGCGCGCGACGCCGGCCGCGGCGGCGGAGGAGCCACTCCCGGCCGAGCGCGACGGGCTCGAAGTCGCCGGGCATTACGGCAGCCGCTTCGGTTACCTCTTCGCGATCCCGAAGCCGATCCTCGCGGCGATCAACGGGCCGTGCGCGGGCCTCGGCTTGGTGTTCGCGCTGTACTGCGACCTCCGGTTCGCGAGCAGCGACGCGAAGTTCACGACCGCCTTCGCGCAGCGCGGGCTGATCGCCGAGCACGGCATCGCCTGGCTGCTGCCGCGGCTGATCGGCAGCGCGCGGGCGCTCGACCTGCTGCTCTCGGCGCGCCGCTTCGACGGCGCCGAGGCCGAGCGCATCGGGCTCGTGCAGCGCGCCTTCCCGCCGGAGCGCCTGCTCGAGGCGACGCTCGATTACGCGCGGGCTCTGGCCGATTCGGTGTCGCCGCGCTCGCTGGCCGTCATGAAGGCGCAGATCCACAAGGCGCCGTTCCAGGATTTCAACCAGGCGCTCGCGACGGCCGACGCCGAGATGGCGCGCAGTTTCGCGAGCGAGGATTTCCGCGAGGGCGTCGCGCACTACCTCGAGAAGCGCGCGCCGCGGTTCACGGGGCGCTGATCAGCGGTAGAGGTACTCGCGCGTGAGCGGCAGGGGGCTGTCGCCGGGACGCGTCGACTTCACGACCTGCACCTGGTGGACCGTGCACCAGTTGCGCTCGAAGGCATGGGCGCAGCCGGCCAGGTACAGGCGCCAGATGCGCAGGCGCTTTTCGCCAGCGTGGGCCTGCGCCGCATCGAGGTTCTGCTCGAGGCGTGCCGACCAGTGCGCGAGCGTCTTCGCGTAGTGCAGGCGCAGCGTCTCGACGTCGGTGACCTCCAGCCCCGCGGCGCTGGTGTCGCGAACGACGAGCGACAGGTGCGGCAGCTCGCCGTGCGGGAATACGTACTGCTCGATGAATTCGCCGGCGCCGAGGCCGACCTCGCGGCTCTCGACGTCCACGGCCGTGATGCCGTGATTGAGCGCGATGCCGCCGTCCGCCAGGAGCCGGTGGAGGGTGCGGAAATACTGCGGCAGGTTCTTCAGGCCGACGTGCTCGAACATGCCGACCGAGGCGATCTTGTCGAACACGCCCTCGCCCGGCACGTCGCGATAGTCCTGCAGCAGCACCCGGCACCGGTCGCCGAGGCCGGCGCCCTGGATGCGCGCGTTGGCGAGCGCGTGCTGGTTCTTCGACAGCGTGACGCCCGTCGCTTGGACGCCGTAGCGTTCCGCGGCCCACAGGACGAGCGCGCCCCAGCCGCAGCCGATGTCGAGGAACCGGTCTCCAGGCTGCAGGCGGAGCTTGCGGCAGAGGTGATCCAGCTTCTGCTCCTGCGCCGCCTCCAGCGTATCGTTCGCGTCGCGGAAGTACGCGCAGGAATACACCATGCGAGGATCGAGCCACAGCGCGTAGAAGTCGTTCGACACGTCGTAGTGGTACTGCACCACTTCGGCGTCGGTCTTCTTGTTGTGCAGATGGTGCAGGAGCGACGGCAGGCGGCCCTTCTTCGGGCGGCCCCAGGAGCGCGCGAGCGCCTCCGCGGTGCGCATCGCCTCCGCGATCGGGCCCTCGACGTCGATATGGCCCTCGACGTAGGCGCGGCCCAGCGTCGCGAGGTCGGGGTCGGCGAGGTACTTCAGGGCCCTGGCGCCGGGCACGCGCAGGGTGACGTCGGTCCGCTCGGCGAGCGCGTAGCGCTTGCCGTTCCAAAGCTCGATCGCCAGCGGCAGCTCTCCATGCGACTTCAGCTCGGCGATCTTTTTCTCGACCCGCGACTGGAGCATGATGCCTTCGCCCTCTCCGTAGCGCAGTCTACCCAAACTCCCGGCTGCCGGTGCTTGACGCGGCGCAAGAAGCGCCTACACGCCGCGCCGTAGCCGCGCGTCGTTCCTGGCCGCGGCGGCCTAGGCGGAGGCGGGCTCGCGCATCGTCACGAATTCCTCCGCCGCAGTCGGGTGGATGCCGATCGTGGCGTCGAACTGGGGCTTCGTGGCGCCCATCTTCACCGCGATGGCGACGCCCTGGATGATTTCGCCGGCGTCGGGCCCGATCATGTGCGCGCCCAGCACGCGCTGCGTCTTCGCATCCACGACGAGTTTCATGAAGGTCCTGTGCTCGCTCGCCGAGAGGCTGTCGCGCAGGCTGCGAAAGCTGGTCTTGAAGATCTGGAGGCCGCCCTCTCGCGCGCGCGCTGCTTCCTCGGACAGCCCGACCGTCGCCACGTTCGGATCGGAAAAGATCGCCGTCGGCACGTTGGCGTGGTCCACCGGCGTCGGCTCGCCGCGGAACAGCGTGCGTGCGAGCGCCATGGCCTCGGCGGTGGCGACCGGGGTGAGATTGAGCCGGTTGGTGACGTCGCCGATCGCCCAGATCGATTCGACGGCGCTGCGCGACAGGGCGTCCACGCCAATGGCGCCTGCGCCATCGAGCGTCACGCCCGCCGCCTCGAGCCCGAGGCCCGCGGTGTTGGGCTTGCGGCCGGTCGCAAAGAGCACGAGGTCGTACTCTCCCGTTGCGCCGTCGTCGAAGGTCACGCGCAGGCCCGGCGCAATCATCGCCGGATTGGCGCGCAGGCGGATCGTCACGCCGTTCTGCGCCATTTCCGCGGCCAGGCGTTCGCCGAGCTCCGCGTCGAACCCGCGCAGCAGGCGCGCGCCGCGATAGGCGAGCGTCGTCGCCACGCCCAGCCCGGCGAAGATGGAGGCGAACTCCACCGCGATGTAGCCGCCGCCGACGACCAGCGCGCGGCGCGGCAGCTGCCCGAGGGCGAAGATCTCGTTCGACGTGACGGCGAGCTCGCGGCCCGGGATCGCGGGCACCTGCGGCCAGGAGCCCGTCGCGACGAGGAGGTGCCGCGCCGTGATCGACCTGCCCTCCACCTCGACGGTGTGCGGATCGACGATCCGCGCGCGGCCCCGATGGATCGCCACGCCGGCGTTGGTCAGCAGACGCTCGTAGACGCCGTTCAGGCGCGCGATCTCGCGGTCCTTGTTGGCGACGAGCGTCGCCCAGTCGAAGCGCGGCTCGCCGACGGTCCAGCCGAAGCTCGCGGCGATCCGGAAGTCCTCGCGGAAGTGCGCGGCGAAGGAAAACAGCTTCTTCGGAATGCAGCCGACGTTGACGCAGGTGCCGCCGAATCGCCCGCTCTCGGCGATCGCCACGCGCGCGCCATAGCCGGCCGACACGCGGCTTGCGCGCACGCCGCCCGACCCGCCGCCGATCGTGAACAGGTCGCAGTCGTAGCGGGGGAGAGACGTGCTCACGTCCTGGCCGTCGCGTAATGCACGCCCGCGACGCTCACCTTGCCCTCGGCGACGAGCTTCGCGAGGTGGGCGGCGAGCGAGCGCGCCGCCACCGGGTGCGCCCGCGGATGCACGTCGTCGTAGACCACCGGCACCAGCTCATCCAGCGTCGGCCGCCCGAGCTTCTCGACGGCCGCCGCGACCTTGGCTTCGCGCGCGAGGCGGTGTGCGATCAGGCGCTTCACCTCCTTGTGCGGCGCGCCGACGAGATAGCCATGGCCGGGCGCGAAGATCGCCGCGTCCTCCGCGAGCAACCGCTCGAGCGAGGCGAGGTACACGCGCATGTCGCCATCGGGTGGATTGATGACCACGGTCGATCCCTGCATCACGTGATCGCCGGTGAAGAGCATCCGGGTTTCTTCCAGCAGGTAGCACAGGTGGTTCGAGGCGTGCCCCGGCGTATGGATCGCGCGCAGCGTGACGTCCGCGATCGCGAGACGCTCGCCGTCCTCGACGACTCGGCCGGGCGCGAACGTGTGATCCTGGTTGCCGTGCTCCGGCCGCGGCCGGCCCAGCACGGTGGCACCGGTGCGTGCCTGGATGAGCGCCGCGGCGGGGGAGTGATCCGGGTGCGTGTGCGTGCAAAGCACCCAGCGGATGCGGCGTCCCGCGGCCGCCGCCAGCACGGCGTCGACGTGGTCGTCGATCGCCGGGCCTGGATCGATCAGCGCGAGATCCTCGCCCTGGCCGACGAGATAGCTGTTGGTGCCCGGGCCGGTCATGAACCCGGGATTCGGTGCGGTGATCCGCGTGACGAGCGCGTCCAGGCGCTTGGGCACGCCGGGCTGGATGACGAAGCAGGTGTCTCCTGTTTCCGCCGGATCGCACCAGTGGATCTCGAAATACTGCGGATCCGCCCGGCGGAACAGGCGCTTCGAGCCTTCGTGATCGAGCGCCCAGACCGCCGCGTTGACCTCGACTCGCCCGGCCCTGCGCACGTGCTCCACCGCGGCGGCGGCCGTGGTGAAGTGCGCCACGTCGCCGAGCGAGGTGCGCGTCGGAAAGATGATTTCGATCTCGCCGCGCGCGAAGCGCGCGAGCGCCTCGCGCGGCGCAATCCAGAAGCTGTGTACGGTCTCGGACTCGTCGTGCGCACCGTCCTGGCCCTGCGGCGCGCGGGCGATGAAAAAGCGCGTGTTGAAGCGGCGCGGGCGGCCGGCCGCCGTGATCCAGTGGCTGAAATAGACGATTTCCGCCGCGGGTACGTACAGGTCTTCGCGCTCGAGGAGTTCGGCGAAGACGCGCTTCCCGGCATTCAGGGGCTCGCGCCACTCCGCCAGGGCCGCGACGCGCTCCGGCGCCACCGGCGCACCCGAGGCATCGACGGCGATCAGGATGCCCGCTTCCTCGAAACACTCGCGCGCGGCCGCCACCCAGTGCGCCAACCCGCCGCTTGCCATCCCGAGCTGCGCGCTCGCCTCGGCATCGGCCAGCCCGCGCACCCGCGAGAGCGCGCGCGCATCGCGGTCCGTGGCATCGAGCGCGCCGCCGGGAAAGACGTACGCCCCCGGGAGAAAGACGGCGCTCGGCGTGCGCTGCAGCATGAACGCCTCGGGCCCGCCCGGCGTGTCGCGCAGCAGGATGATCGTGGCGGCCGGGCGCGGCTCGGCTTGCGTCGTCATCGCTAGGCGCTCCGGCCGGCGCGGTCCTTGTCGTTCTGCGACTTGATGAGCGCGCGCATGCGTTCCCAGTCCGCATCGGACAGCTTGTCCAGGTCGGCGAACGAGCCGCCGTTGGCGAGATAGCCCGCGCCGTCGATCGCGATCGTCTCGCCGGTCAGCCACTCGCAGCCGTCGGCCATGAGAAACGTTGCCAGGTTCTGCAGCTCGGGCATCTCGCCGATGCGCCGCATCGGGTTGCGCTCGTTCGCATCCTCGAAGCGGCCGTCGGGGCGCAGCCGCTTGGACGCGCCCTCGGTCGGGAAGGCGCCCGGCGCGATCGCGTTCAGGCGGATGCCGTAGCGCCCCCATTCGACCGCCAGCGATTTCGTCATGACGTGCAGCCCGGCTTTCGACATCGCCGAGGGCACGACGTAGGGCGAGCCGTTCCACACCCAGGTCACGAGGATCGAGATCACCGAGCCTTTGTGCCCGCCCGCGATCCATCGCTTGCCGACGGCGTGCGTGACGTAGAAGGTGCCGTGAAAGACGATGTTGGCGATGGCGTTGAAGCCGTTCGGCGTCAGGTCCTTGGTCGGGCTGATGAAGTTGCCGGCGGCGTTGTTGACGAGTCCGCTGAGCGGGCCGGCCTCGTCCCAGATGCGCTGCACCATCGCATCGACGGCCTGCGCATCGCGAATGTCGACGGCGTGCGTGCGCACGCTGCCGCCATGGTGGCTCATGAGGTCCTTCGCAGTGGCGTCCAGCAGCGCGCCGCGCCGGCCGCAGATCCAGAGTTCCGCGCCCAGC
>DKBI01000011.1 GCA_002451175.1 Betaproteobacteria bacterium UBA6904 | reverse complement strand
ATCGCGAACACGCCGAGTTCGTTGACGGCGCCGAAGCGATTCTTCACGGCGCGGATGAGGCGGAACGCCGAGTGCGGATCGCCTTCGAAATAGAGCACCGTGTCGACGAGATGCTCGAGGACGCGCGGCCCGGCGATCGTGCCCTCCTTGGTCACGTGCCCGATGATGAACAAGGCCATGCCCGCGCGCTTGGCGTGGCGCGCGAGCTGCGCCGCGCACTCGCGCACCTGCGCCACCGAGCCGGGCGCGGACTGCAGCAGCTCGGTCCACAGCGTCTGGATGGAATCCACGACCGCGACGCGCGGCTTGCGCGCCTCGAGCGCCTCCGCGATCCGCTCGAGCTGGATCTCGGCAAGCAGGTGCAGCGGGCCGGCCTCCAGCCCGAGCCGGCGCGCGCGCAGGGCGACCTGCTCCGCGGACTCCTCGCCGGTGACGTAGAGCGCCCGGGCCGCCGCGTCGAGGCGCGCGAGCGCCTGCAGCAGCANNGTGGATTTGCCGATGCCCGGGTCGCCGCCGATCAGCACGACCTGCCCGGCGACGAGCCCGCCGCCGAGAACGCGATCGAGTTCGTCGATCCCGGTGGCCATGCGCGGCTGTTCGCGCATCGGCACCTCCGCGAGCGGCACCGGCGCGCTGGAGGCGGCAACGCGCGCGAAGCGGCTGCTCCCCGGCTTGTCCGCGGCCGTCTCCACCAACGTGCCGACGGCGCCGCACGAGGGACAGGTGCCGAACCACTGCAGCGCGGTCGCGCCGCAATCCGTACAGGCGTAGGCCGTGCGCGATCGGGCCATCAGGGTGCCTCCACCACGGGGACCCGCGGCGCGAGCCCGCAGAGCAGTTGATAACTCACGGTACCGGCATGCGCCGCCACTTCATCCGCCGAGAGGCCGTCGCCCCAGAGCGTCACGGGGGTGCCGACCCGCGCCGCGGGAACGGCCGTCAGGTCCACGCAGAGCAGGTCCATGGACACGCGCCCCACGGTCGTCGCACGCTGCCCCGCCACGAGCACCGGCGTGCCGGTGGGCGCATGGCGCGGGTAGCCGTCGCCGTAGCCGCACGCGACGACGCCAAGCGTCGTATCCGACTTCGCGGCATAAGTGAATCCATAGCCCACGCGATCGCCGCGGCGCAGGCGCTGCACGCCGATGATCTCGGAACTCAGCGTCATCGCCGGCTGCAGCCCGAGCACCACGGCGTCCTGATCCGGGAACGGCGAGCAGCCGTACAGCATGATGCCCGGGCGGACCCAGTCGCCGCGCGCCTCCGGGTAGCGCAGCAGCGCGGCGGAGTTCGCTACGCAGCGCGCCGCCTGAAGTCCCTGCGCAGCGCGCTCGAAGCACGCCAGCTGCTCCGCCACGCCCTCGCGGCCATCGGCATCGGCGAAATGGGTCATCAGCGTCACCGAGCGCACGCCCGGATGCGCGGCGAGTGTGTTCCACGCGGCCCGCACGTCCCCCACCGGGAGCCCGAGGCGGTTCATGCCGGTATTGATCTTCAGGTAGACGTCGAGCGGCCGATCGAGCCGCGCCGCGCCCAGCATCGCCAGCTGCTCGGCGCTGTGGATCACCGGCGTGAGATCGAGTTCGCAGAGCGCCGGCACGTCCGCCGGCTGGAAGATGCCCTCCAGCAGGAGGATCGGCTTGCGGACGCCCGCTGAGCGCAGGCGCGCGGCCTCCTGGAAATCGAGCATCGCGAACCCGTCGGCCTCGCCCAGCGCGCGCACCGTGCGCTCGAGGCCGTGGCCGTAGCCGTTCGCCTTGACGACGGCCCAGATCTCGGCGCCCGCCGCATGACGCCGCGCAACCCCGAGGTTGTGTCGGAGTGCGCCGCCGCGAATCGTGGCGTGGAGCGGGCGCGGCATCAGCGCGCACCCGCGGCGCACCGCGCCGCCCGTAACGCCCGGCTCATGAGCCCTGCAGCGCGGCGAGCCGGTCCTTGGCGAACTGCACGAAGGTGTTGACCAGCTTCGAGCGGAACTTCTCTTTCGGGTACACCACGGAGAAGTTGCGGATCAGGCGCGGCTGCAGCGGCACGCGCACCAGGTGGCCGAGGCGCGTTTCCTTCGTCACTGCGACCCGCGACAGGATCGTGAAGCCCAGGCCCGTAGCGACCAGCCCCTTGAGCGCCTCCGGGCTGCCGAGTTCCATGACGGTGTTGAGCATGTCCGGCGAGATGTCGGCGTCGTGCAGGTACCTGTCGATCACTTCGCGCGTGCCCGACCCGGGCTCGCGGCTGATGAACGGATATTGCATGAGCTGCTTGGGCGCCGCGGCCTTCAACCGCGCGAGCGGGTGGGACGGCGCGCACACCGCCTGCAGCTCGTCCTCGCAGCAGATGTCCGTGACCACCGACTCGCGGTGCGAGGGCGCCTCGATGAAGCCGATGTCCAGCGTGTGCTCGGCGACCCGGTTCTCCACCGTCTCCGAGTTCGCCACCGTGAGACGCGGCTGAACGCGCGGATACTTCGACTTGAAGTCGCCCAGCACCTGCGGCAGGAGAAACTCGGCGATCGTCGTGCTTGCGCCGACCAGCAGCAGCCCGCCGACCTCGCCGGTCATTTCCTTCAGGCGCAGCTCCAGCTCGGCGGAAAGCGCGAGAATGCGCTCCGCGTACTCCAGCACCAGGTGCCCCGCCGGGGTCAGCGTGTTGCGCCCGTGCCCACGCTCGAACAGCCGCGTGTTGAAATGCTCCTCGAGCTGCTTGACCTGGAAGGTCACCGCGGGCTGCGTCATGAAAAGCGCCTCGGCCGCCTTCGTGAAACTGAGGTGCTTGGCAACCGCGTGAAACACCTGCAATCGCCTGTCCGCCATACGCGCAATCGATCCGGGTGTAGATTGCGCTTATTCAACCATAAACCCCTGCAGACCGATAGCTTATCCGTGCGCCCGCCCACCCCCGCGCAGCAACTGCCGGCGATCGCCGTGTTATAACGCCGCGCCAATCGTGAATACCGGCTTCTACATCATCATGGCGGCGCAGTTCTTCTCGTCGCTCGCCGACAATGCGCTGCTCGTGGCGTCGATCGCGCTGCTGATGCAGGCGGACTCGCCGTCGTGGCTCACGCCGTACCTGAAGTTCTTCTTCGTCATCTCCTACGTCGTCCTCGCCCCGTACGTGGGCGCGTTCGCCGACCGCCTGCCGAAGGGCAAGGTGATGTTCATCTCCAACCTGATCAAGGTCGTCGGCTGCGCGATCATGCTGCTGGAGGTCAACCCGCTCGCGGCCTATGCCTTGGTGGGCCTCGGCGCGGCGGCCTACTCGCCGGCGAAGTACGGCATCCTCACCGAGTACCTGCCGCACTCCAAGCTGGTCGTGGCCAACGGCTGGATCGAGGGGCTGACGGTCGGCTCGATCATTCTCGGCACCGTGCTCGGCGGCGTGCTGATCAACGATAAGGTGTCGCACGTGCTGCTGCAGATCGACCTGCCGCGAATCGAAACCGGCATCGATACGCCGCCCGAGGCCGCGATCTGCGTCATCGCCATCGTGTACGGCATCGCGGCGCTGTTCAACCTGTACATCCCGCGCACCGGCGTGCCGCCCAAGCCCCTGCCCGCGCATCCGCTCGAATCGCTGCGCGACTTCACCCGGTGCGTGGCGAGCCTCTGGAAGGACCGGCTCGGTCAGATCTCGCTCGCCGTGACGACGCTGTTCTGGGGCGCCGGCGCGACGCTGCAGTTCATCGTCATCGAGTGGTCGCGCACCACGCTGGGCTACGATCTGTCGCGCGCGTCCATGCTGCAGGGCGTGTGCGCGCTGGGGATCGCGATCGGCGCCGTCGTCGCCGCGTCACGCGTGCGGCTCGATCACTCGGTGCGCGTCATCCCGCTCGGCATCGCGATGGGCCTCATCGTCATCGCGATGAACTGGGCGCACAGCGTGTGGCTCGCCGTGCCGCTGATCGTGCTGATCGGCGCGCTGGCCGGCTTCTTCGTCGTGCCGATGAACGCCCTGCTGCAGCACCGCGGCCACCATCTGGTCGGCGCGGGGCGCTCGATCGCCGTGCAGAACTTCAACGAGAACGCGTCCATCCTCATCATGATCGCGAGCTATTCGCTGCTCATCGCCGCGGGCGTCTCGATCTACTGGGTGATCGCGCTGTTCGGCCTGTTCATCGCCGGCACGATGACGCTGGTGCAGCTCTGGCTGACGCACAATCGCCGCGCGCACGGCGAGGAGGTCGAGCGGCTGCTGGCGTTTGCGCGGGCGGAGGATCAGCATCGGTGAATGCCTTCCCGGTTCGCCGGGACGCATGGGCTGAATTTGAATTTCTTCAGGTCTGCCGACCTGGCGCGGGCAACACGGGCCGGTATCGCGCGCGATGATTCCCGCGCCAGGTCGGCAGATCGATGAACGTCAAAAACAATACGGCGCACCGGCGCCTGCCACCGAGCGGATTACCCAGCCAACCCTGCCATCGTTCTGACCGCGAAGCGCAAATCCGCCCACGCCTTGGCCTTGTCCGGCAGATTGCGCAGCAGGTATGCGGGGTGATAGGTCACGACGAGCGGCACGCCGGCGTACCGGTGCACCGCGCCGCGCAGGCTGCCGATCGTGGCGTCCGTGCCGAGCAGCGTCTGTGCGGCGAAGCGGCCGAGCGCGACGATCAGCTTCGGCTGGATGAGCGCGATCTGGCGCAGCAGGTACGGCGAGCACGCCGCCACCTCGCCGGGCTCCGGGTTGCGGTTCCCGGGCGGGCGGCACTTCAGCACGTTGCCGATGTANNATCTGCGCCTCGCGGCCGGCGAGCGCCTCGGCTGCAGGCGCGGCCCGCGATTCCGCGGGGGACGCGGGCGCGTGTCGTGGACCGGTGGCGACCGTTTCCTCCGCCACCGGCGCCGCCTGCCGGCGCAGGCGCCAGACCGGCGCCAGGCCCATTTCGGCGAGGATCGCGTCGCGGCGGCGGCTCACAGGTGCATGCCGAACACGAGGGCGTCCTCGCGCCCGGCCTGCGCCGGGTAGTAATCGCGTCGCAGGCCGATCTGGCGGAATCCGCAGCGCGCGTAGAGCGCGCGGGCCGCGACGTTCGTCGGGCGCACTTCCAGGAAGAGGTCGGCCGCGCCTTTCTCGCGCGCGACGCGCATCGCTTCGCGCAGCAGCGCGCCGCCGTGGCCGCGACGCTGGTGCGCCGCCGAGACCGACAGGTTGAGCAGGTGCGCCTCGCCCGCCGCCGCCGCGAGCACGAAATAGCCGATCAGTTCGCCGTTCAGCCGCCACGCCCAGCAGTCGTAGCCCGCCTGCAGCGAATCCATGAAATTGCCTTGCGTCCACGGATGCGAATACACGGCGTTCTCCAGCGCGATCACGTCGTCGAGATCCGCCGGTCGCATCGGCGCAAGCTGCGGCGCTTCCTTCAGCACGGCGCTCATGCGAGAAATGGGGTCTGACCCCGTCCGCTGGCAGGCGCGAGCACGGCGCCCGCCGCGCGCTCGTCGGTGGTCAGCGCGATCTTGTCGCGCAGATAGGAGGGCGCGGCGAGCGCGGCGTCCACGCCTTCGCCGCGCGCGAGCCGCGGCGCCGCGAGCTGCGCCACCGCCAGCGCGCTCGCGTGCACGTGCGGCACGACACGGTCCGCGACGTGGTGCAGCATTCCCGGATAGGCGGCGAATCCGCTCCCGCAGCCCAGCCAGCCGTCGCCCGGCGGGCGCGGCGCCGCCTCCGGCGCGAGGCACCGGGCCTCGATGGTCGCGCGCCAGGCGCCGCCCTCCCGCTCCAGGCACGCGTAGTACACCTCTCGCATGCGCGCATCCAGGCAAGCGACGACGCGCGCCGCGCCGCACTCCTGCGCCAGGGCCTCCAGCGTCGATACGCCGATGACGGGCCGGTCCCAGGCGAACGCGATCCCCTGCGCGAGGCCGCAGGCGATGCGCAATCCGGTAAAGGATCCGGGGCCGGCGCCGAAGGCGACCGCATCGAGCGCGCTCGCCGCCAGGCCCGCCTCCCCCAGGAGCCGGCCCAGCATCGGCAGCGCAAGTTCCGTGTGCCGCTGCCCGGCGCGCTCCTCCAGCGCGGCGATCTCGCCGTTCAGGTAGAGCGCCACCGAACACCAGTCGGAGGAGGTCTCGAAGGCCGCGAATCGCATGCCGCGATTCTAGGGGAGCCCCCCGCGCGCTGCACGCCCGCGAACGCCCCACGAGGTGCCTCGCTCGCTATACTTGCCGCACCATGAGCGAATACCGCATTGCAGTCATCCCCGGCGACGGCATCGGCCGGGAAGTGGTGCCCGAGGGCGTCCGCGTGCTCGAGGCCGTAGGGGCGCGCCACGGCCTGCGCTTCCACTGGCAGGAATTTCCCTGGAGCTGCGACTGGTACCAGGCGCACGGCCGGATGTGCCCGGAGGATGCGCCGCAGACGCTGCGTG
Organism: Betaproteobacteria bacterium UBA6904; assembly: GCA_002451175.1. Classification (GTDB taxonomy): domain Bacteria; phylum Pseudomonadota; class Gammaproteobacteria; order Burkholderiales; family SG8-39; genus 2-02-FULL-66-14. Next base: position 1,707 of record DKBI01000011.1, on the reverse strand, counting down.
GTTTCGATGCGGTCTACTTCGGCGCGGTCGGCAATCCGTCCGTGGTGCCGGATCACATCGCGGTGTGGGGGCTGCTCATCAATTTCCGCCGCTGGTTCGACCTGTACGTCAACCTGCGTCCGGTGCGGCTGTTCGAGGGCATGCCCTGCCCGCTCGCGGGTCGCAAGCCCGGCGACATCGATTACGTCGTGGTGCGCGAGAACACCGAGGGCGAGTACGGCGACATCGGCGGGCGCGCGTTCGCCGGCACGGAGCGCGAATTCGTCACGCAGCAGGCGGTATTCACGCGCAAGGGCGTGGACCGCATCCTGCGCTACGCCTTCGATCTGGCGCGCACGCGCGACCGGCACGTCACCTCGTGCACCAAGTCCAACGGCCTCTCGATCAGCATGCCCTACTGGGACGAGCGCTTCGCCGCGATCGGCCGGGACTATCCCGACGTGCGCACCGACCAGTACCACGTCGACGGGCTGACGATCCAGATGGTGCTCAACCCGGACCGCTTCGACGTCATCGTCGCGTCGAATTTGTTCGGCGACATCCTCTCGGACCTCGGGCCCGCGACCGCCGGCACGATCGGCATCGCCGCCTCGGGCAACATCAATCCCGAGCGCAGCGCGCCATCCATCTTCGAGCCGGTGCACGGCTCGGCGCCCGACATCGCCGGGCGCAACATCGCCAACCCGATCGCCGCGATCTGGTCGGGCGCGATGATGCTGGAGCACCTCGGCCACGCCGCGGCGGCCGCGGACATCGTGCAGGCGATCGAGCGCGTGATCCTCGAGGGTCCGCACACGCCCGACATGAAAGGCAAGGCCTCGACGCAGCAGGTCGGCGCGGCCGTCGCCGAGTGCGTTCGCAGCCTGTCGAAGAAAGCCGCATGAAGACCTACCGCATCGCCGCCATCCCGGGGGACGGCATCGGCAACGAGGTGATCCCGGCCGGCATCGAAGTCCTCAATGCGCTCGCGCGGAAGGAGGGTTTCGGCCTGGCGTTCGAGCCGTTCGACTGGGGCTCCGAGCGCTATCTGGAAACCGGCCAGTACATGCCGGAAGACGCGCTCGGCCAACTGGTCAGCTTCGACGCGATCTTCTTCGGCGCCGTGGGATCGCCGCAGGTGCCGGACCACATCTCGCTCTGGGGCCTGCGCCTGCCAATCTGCCAGGGCTTCGATCAGTACGCGAACGTCCGGCCTGCGCGCGTGCTGCCCGGCATCGCCAGCCCGCTCGGGGCGAAGGGCAAGGACATCGACTGGGTCATCATCCGCGAGAACTCGGAGGGCGAGTACTCCGGCGCCGGCGGCCGGGTGCACCGCGGCCTGCCCGGCGAAGTCGCCACCGAGGTCTCGGTCTTCACGCGCGCCGGCGTGGAGCGCGTGCACCGCTTCGCGTTCCAACTCGCCGCCAGCCGGCCCCGCAAGCACTTAACGCTCGTGACGAAATCGAACGCACAGCGCCACGGCATGGTGCTGTGGGACGAGATCTTCTACGAGGTGGCGAAGAATTTTCCCGAGGTGCGCACGGACCGCGTGCTGGTGGATGCGGTCACCACGCGCATGGTGCTGAATCCGGGTTCGCTCGACACGATCGTCGCCTCGAACCTGCACGCCGACATCCTTTCGGACCTCGCCGCGGCGCTCTCGGGATCGCTGGGCATCGCGCCGACCGCCAACCTCAACCCCGAGCGCACCTTTCCCTCGATGTTCGA
>DKBI01000083.1 GCA_002451175.1 Betaproteobacteria bacterium UBA6904 | reverse complement strand
TTCTCCGGCGCGCTGGAGGGCGCGGGGTTCGACTGGCAGCGGCGCGACGACGTCGAGCAGGCGATGTGGGACAAGTGGGTGCTGCTCGTCTCGCTCGCCGGCATGACGTGCCTGATGCGCGCCACGGTCGGCGACCTCATGGAAACCGAGGCCGGCGCGCGGCTGACGCTTGCGCTGCTCGACGAATGCGCGGCGATCGCGCGCGCCGCGGGATTCCCGACCCCGGAGAACGTGATGGCCAACTATCGGGGCATGCTGACGCAGAAAGGTTCCGCGTTCACCGCATCGATGCTGCGCGACATCGAGGCCGGCGGTCCCACCGAGGGCGACCACATCCTCGGCGCGCTGCTCGCGGAGGCGAAGGCACGGGGCGTGCCCTCGCCGGTGCTGGAGGTGGCGGCGACGCACCTGGCCGCCTTCGACGCGCGCCGGCGGCGGGAATCCGTTACGCCGCAGCCAGCGAATCCAGCGCCCAGCGCGGGCGGACGGTAAAGCGGAACGCTGCCGGCGGCGTCGGCGCGGTGCGCTCGGCGCGCAGCCGAAGGCCGGCCGCGAAAGCGATCATCGCGCCGTTGTCCGTGCACAACTCGGGTTCCGGATAGAACACGTCGAATCCCTGCCGGCGGGCCTCCGCGTCGAGCGCGGCGCGCAGCGGGCGGTTGGCGCCCACCCCGCCCGCCACCACGAGCTGCGTCAATCCCGTGGTCTTCATCGCGAGGCCGCATTTCGCAACCAGCACGTCGACGACCGCGTCCTGGAAGGCGCGCGCGACGTCGGCGTGGAATTGCAGGTTCGGCGCCGTCCCGCGCACCAGCTGCAGCACCGCGGTCTTCAGGCCGGAGAAGCTGAATTCCAAGTCGCCGCTGGCGATCATCGGCCGCGGCAGCCGGTAGCGGCCCGGCGTTCCGGATTCGGCGAGTCGCGACAGCGCGGGCCCGCCCGGGTATCCGAGCCCCAGGACCTTGGCGGTCTTGTCGAACGCCTCGCCCGCCGCATCGTCCTGCGTCTCGCCGAGCAGCACGTAGTGCCCGACGCCCTCGACCCGCATGAGCTGCGTGTGCCCGCCCGAGACGAGCAGGGCGACGAACGGAAAGCGCGGCGCCCGCTCGCCCAGCAGCGGCAGCAGGAGGTGGCCCTCCAGATGATGAATGCCGATCGCCCGCACGCCGAGCGCGAAGGCGAGCCCTTGGGCAAAGGAGGCGCCCACGAGGAGGGCGCCGATCAATCCCGGCCCCTCCGTGAAGGCGACCGCAGCCAGCTCGCCAGGCGCCCGGCCGCACTGCTGGAACAGCCCGCGGCTCAAGGGAATCAGGCGGCGAATGTGGTCCCGCGAGGCCAGCTCCGGCACGACCCCGCCGTAGGCCTCGTGCATGGCGACCTGGGAGTGCACGGCATGCGCCAGCATGCGGCCCGCGCCCGCGTCGTAGAGGGCGACGCCGGTCTCGTCGCAGGAGGTCTCGATGCCCAGGATCAGCATGACCGCGCGATTCTAATCGGGGGCTGGCGCCGGCCCGCCGTTTCCGTATAGAATTCACGGCTTTCCGTGGCAACCCCGGGGAATTGAATGCCGACAGTACGCGTCAAGGAAAACGAGCCGTTCGAGGTGGCGATGCGCCGCTTCAAGCGCACCGTGGAGAAAACCGGCCTGCTGACCGAATTGCGGGCGCGGGAGTACTACGAAAAGCCGACTTCCGAACGCAAGCGCAAGCTGGCCGCGGCCGTGAAGCGTCATCACAAGCGGCTTCGCAGCCAGATGCTGCCGCCCAAGCTGTTCTAGACGGCGGGCGACCGAAGCGCAGTCCTTGGCGCCCCGGCGAAGTTGCCGGGGCGTTCGTGTTTCTGGGGTGCCGTAGAACCCCCGTGCATGGGCCCGCAGCAGAATCCGCAGGAGCGCAACGCGATGACTCTCAAGGAACGGATCCAGGACGACATGAAGGCGGCGATGCGCGCCCGCGACAGCGCAAGGCTGTCGGCGGTCCGCCTGCTGCTCGCCGCGATCAAGCAGAAGGAAGTGGACGAGCGCGTGGCGCTCGACGACGCGGCCGTCATCGGCGTCATCGAGAAGATGATCAAGCAGCGCCGCGAATCGATCGTCCAGTACGAGAAGGCGGCGCGCGCGGATCTCGCGGCGACTGAGAAATTCGAGATCGACGTGCTGAGCGCGTACCTGCCGCAGCAGCTGGGCGAGGCGGAGATTGCGCAGGCGGTCGCGGACGCGGTGTCCGAGTCCGGGGCAGCCGGCGTGCGCGACATGGGCAAGGTCATGGCGCTGCTCAAGCCCAGGCTGGCGGGCAAGGCGGACATGGGCCGGGTGTCCGCGCTGGTGAAGGGCCGGCTCGGGGGCTGAGGGCTGGCGCCCGCCGGCGCTCCGAGCGAGCGCCGGGCGCGATCCCGGCGTCGGTGGGCCTTTCCCGATGATTCCTGAATCCTTCAAGCTCGACCTGCTCAACCGCGTCGACATCGTCGAGGTGGTCGGGCGCTACGTGCAGCTGCGCCGCGGCGGCGCGAACCACCTCGGGCTGTGCCCGTTCCACAACGAGAAGTCCCCGTCCTTCACCGTCAGTCCGGCGAAGCAGTTCTATCACTGCTTCGGCTGCGGCGCGCACGGCAACGCCATCGGCTTCCTGATGAGCTATTCCGGGCTGGGCTACGTGGACGCGATCAAGGACCTGGCGGCCTCGGTCGGCATGCAGGTGCCGGAGCTGCAGCCGCGCTCGCCGGAGGAGGCGAGGCGCAAGGAGCGCGAGACCGACCTCTACGCCGTGATGGAGCGCGCGCTGGAGTTCTACCGCGCCGAGCTGAAGAAATCGCCGCGCGCCATCGACTACCTCAAGCGCCGCGGCCTCACGGGGGAGATCGCCGCGCGCTTCCGCATGGGCTACGCGCCCGACGACTGGCAGGGCCTGCGCGGAGCGTTTCCGGCCTACGAGGACAAGGCGCTCGTGGAGTGCGGGCTGGTCGTCGAGGGCGACGAGGGCAAGCGCTACGACCGGTTCCGCGACCGCATCGTGTTTCCGATCCTCAATGCGCGCGGCGCGGTGATCGGTTTCGGCGGCCGCGTGCTCGAGGCATCCGCCGACGGCGGCTCGCCGAAGTACCTGAATTCGCCCGAGACGCCGCTGTTCGAGAAGGGCCGCGAGGTCTACGGCCTGACGCAGGCGCGGGACGGCATCCGGGCGGCGAACCGCGTTCTCGTGGTCGAGGGATACATGGACGTCGTCGCCCTGGCGCAGTTCGGCGTCGGCTATGCGGTGGCGACGCTGGGCACCGCCACCACGCCGGTGCACGTCGCGAAGATGCTGCGCCTCGCCGACGAGCTCGTGTTCTGCTTCGATGGCGACGCGGCCGGGCGCAAGGCGGCGTGGCGCGCGCTGGAGACGAGCCTGCCGCTCGCCGCCGACGCGAAACCGATCCGCTTCCTGTTCCTGCCCGAGGGCGACGACCCGGACAGTTTCGTGCGCGCGCACGGCAAGGAAGCCTTCGAGCGCCGCGTCGCGGAGGCGCAAACGCTGAGCGACTACCTGCTCGGCGAGTGGCGCGCCGAATCCGATCTCGGCACGGCCGAGGGGCGCTCGCGATTCCTCACCCGGGCGAAGCCCGCGCTGCAGAAGATCGCCGCGCCCATGCTGAAACTGCAGCTGGTCAAGGCGGTGGCCGACCTGGCGCGCGTGTCGCAGGCGGAGGCCGAGCACCTGCTCGACGTCGCCCCGGCCCCGGCTTCGGCGCGGCAGGCGCCGCCGCGCGCGCCGCGCAGCGCGGTCAGCCTGGAATGGCGATTGCTCGTGCGCGCGTTCGCCAAGCCGTCGCTTCTGGCGCAGCTCGATCCGGCGCTGCTGGCGCACGATAACGAGGAGACCCAGGCGCTCGCGGAGCTCGCCGGGCTGGTGCGCGAAGTCGCGGAGCCCGACGCGCTGGACGACCGCGAGATCGCGGAGCGCATCCGGCTCGCAAGGCATGCGGAGACGCTGGCGCGCGCGCAGGCGCACCTGCGCATGGAACTCAGGCTCGAGACGGACGCCGCCGCGGCCGAGTTCCAGGAGCTCGTCGAGGCGCTGCGCAAGCGCGAATCCGAAGAAGACCAGCGGCTGCGGCAGAAGGTCCTCAAGGGGCTCGCCTCTCCCGAGGAGCGCGCCCAATTCCTGCAGCGCGCGGGCCTCGCATCCCGGAACCCTACGGGAGGGGCCGGAGTTTGATAAACTTGCAAGTTTTCCCGATGTCCCCCACATCGAGGTCATGATGGCCAAAGACAAGCGCAAGAAGCGCCCCAAGCCCGCCCAGGCGGCCAAGAAAACCCGCAAGCCGATCAAGCGCTTGGCCGCGAAACCGGCGAAGCGCGCGGTCAGGCCGGCGGCCAAGCCGCGCCCGGCCCGCAAGCCTGCGAAGCCGACGGCGGCAAAACGCACGCCGAAGCCGGCGGCGCGGCCCGCGGCCAAGCCGAAGGCGAAGCCCGTCGCCAAGGCGAAGCTCCTGGCCCGTAAGCCGGTTGCCAAGGCGCAGCCGCCGCGCAAGCCTGCGGCCGCCGGCAAGCCGGCGCCCGCCGCGGTCAAGAGCAAGAAAGAAGAAGCCAAGGCCGTCAAGCCGGCGATCAAGAGCACGAAGAAGGCGCTCGAGGTCCTCGAGGCGCGCGTCAACGAGGGCCTGAAGGCCTCCAAGGCGAAGGGCGGCCGCCCTCCCCGCAAGGGCCGCAAGGGCGAGTGGCTGCTGCCTGCGACGGAGTTGCCGCGCGAAGACGCGGAGACGCGCCGCACGCGCCTGAAGAACCTGATCAAGCTNNCTGCCCGACGACCTGGTCGATGCCGAGCAGATCGAAGCCATCATCTCGACGTTCGGCGACATGGGCATCCAGGTCTACGACCAGGCCCCGGACCAGGAAACGCTGCTCATCGCCGAGCAGGCGCCCGTCGCCTCCGCGGACGAGGACGTCGAGGAGCAGGCCGAGGCGGCCCTGTCCACGGTCGACTCCGAGTTCGGCCGCACGACCGACCCGGTGCGCATGTANNCGGTCGAGCTGCTCACGCGCGAGGGCGAGATCGAGATCGCCAAGCGCATCGAGGAGGGCCTGCGCCACATGGTGCTGGCGATCTCCGCCTGCCCGACCACGGTGCGTGAAATCCTCGCCCTCGCCGAGAAGGTGGAGAAGGACGAGCTGCGCATCGACGAGGTCGTCGACGGCCTGATCGACCCCAACGCCAAGGACGACTTCGACCCGCGCAAGGCCGAGGTGCCCGACGACGAGGAGGCGATCGAGGAAGAGGAGCTCTCCGAAGAGGAAGAGGCCGCCGCGCAGTCGGCGAGCCTGCTGCAGCTGCGCACCGCGGCGCTGGAGAAGTTCGCGCGCATCCGCCGGCTGTACGACAAGCTGGGGCGCACGCTCGAGGCCAAGGGCTCGAAGGACAAGGACTACCTGCGCGTGCGCGACCAGATCAGCGCCGAGCTGATGGCGATCCGCTTCACCGCGCGCACGGTCGAGCGGCTGTGCGACAGCGTGCGCGGCCTGGTGGAGGAGATCCGCTCGCACGAGCGCTCGATCCACGACCTCTCGGTCTACAAGGCGCAGATGCCGCGGCAGCATTTCATCAAGGTGTTCGCCGGCACCGAGGGCTCGAAGCGCTGGCTGACGAGCGAGGTCAATGCCGGCAACGCCTGGAGCGAGGCCCTGGCGCGCGTGGAACCGTCGGTGCTCGAGCTGCTCGGCAAGATGCAGGCCGTGCAGCAGAAGATCGGCATCCCGATCCGCGACCTCAAGGACATCAACAAGCAGATGTCCACNNCGGCGACGACGACGACTCGCACCTCGGCGACTTCATCGAGGACCAGTCCACCATGGCGCCCTCGGACGCCGCGGTGTACGGCAGCCTGCGCGACGTCACCAAGGAAGTGCTCGACACGCTCACCCCGCGCGAGGCGAAGGTGCTGCGCATGCGCTTCGG